>NZ_JAPWHT010000341.1:0-11413 GCF_027270795.1 Streptomyces sp. ActVer | reverse complement strand
GAAACTGCCCCAGCCCCAGGCCACTGCCCCCGCCACTGCTTCCCCCACCACCACCACCACCACCACCACCACCACCGACGCCGCTGCCGCCGCTGCCGCTCTGCTCGGATGCCATACGGCCAGTGTCACACCGTGCTGACCTGCACGGCAGGCGCGTGGGAGGCCCTGTCATACCCCCGAACACCGCTCCCTGGCCCATCTCGGCCTGCCACGGCGGACGGATAGAGGCGAGGCTGGATTCCATCACCTCGACCTCGTACGTGCGAAAGGAAATCCCCATGCGGTACGTCACCCTCAACAACGGTGTCGAGATGCCGATCCTCGGTTTCGGCGTCTACCAGATCCCACCGGAGCAGACCGAGAGGGCAGTCACCGACGCGCTCGCCGCCGGCTACCGGCTGCTGGACACGGCCGCCGCGTACGGCAACGAGGAGGCCGTGGGCCGCGCGATCAGGGCGGCCGGCATCCCGCGCGACGAACTCTTCGTCACCACCAAGCTGTGGCTCCAGGACGCGGGCGAGGAGAAGACGAAACGCGCCTTCGACACGTCGCTGCGCAAGCTCGGCCTCGACCGCCTCGACCTGTACCTGATCCACCAGCCCTTCAACGACGTCTACGGCTCCTGGCGTGCCATGGAGCAGCTGCACAGCGAAGGTGCCGTCAGGGCGATCGGCGTCGCCAACTTCCACCCCGACCGGCTCGTCGACCTCGCCTCCTTCAACGAGGTCACCCCCGCGGTCGACCAGATCGAGACCCACCCGTTCTTCCAGCGCACCGCCGACCAGGAGGTCATGCGCGAGCACGGGGTCCAGCTCCAGTCGTGGGGCGGGTTCGCCGAAGGCCGGGGCAACCTCTTCACCAACCCGCTCCTGAGCGAGATCGCCGAGAAGCACGGCAAGTCCGTGGCGCAGATCGTGCTCCGCTGGCTGACCCAGCGTGACGTGGTCGCGATCCCCAAGTCGGTCCGCGCAGACCGGATGGCGGAGAACATCGACATCTTCGACTTCGAACTCACCGACGACCAGATGTCGGCCGTCGCCACCCTGGACACGGGCAGCTCACTGTTCTTCGACCACCGGGACCCGGCGGTCGTCACGCGGTTCGCGGGCTTCAACCGCAACACCGACTGACCTGAGGGGAGGCGGGGCTTCACGGTGTCCCGGAAGCACTACGGCATGGACGTACTCACGACCGACGAGGGCGGGCCGGACCGACGCAAGCTCCTTCGAGCCGTACTCCTCGGAGGAGCCACGGCGATGACCGGCGCCCAGATCACAGCCTGTTCCACACCCACGCCACCCGAGCCCACTGCCGAGCGGCCCGCCACGAGGGCTGCTCCGGGGGAACGCGGACGGATCCTGCTCGCGTACTTCTCCCGACCGGGCGAGAACTACTCCTACGGCGGCCGCACCACCCTCGACATCGGCAACACCGAAGTCCTGGCCGGGATGATCGGCGACCGTGTCGAGTGCGACGTACACCGCATCGAGGCTGTTGACCCGTACCCCGAGAACTACGACGAGACGGTCGCCCGCAACGCCCGCGAACAGAAGGCCGACGCCCGACCGTCCATCGCCAACCCCCTGTCCTCGACAGCCCGTTACGACACGATCCTGCTGGGCAGCCCCATCTGGAACGTCCGAGCCCCCATGATCATGTCGACCTTCGCGGAGCGGCTCGACTTCCGAGGCAAGACGGTCTTCCCGTTCACCACCCATGCGATGAGCGGCCTGGGCACCACCGAGCGCGACTACGCGGCCTCCTGCCGGGGCGCGACCATCGGCGAGGGCCTGGCGGTGCGCGGCGAGGAGGTCCGGCAGGCCGACACCGAGGTCAGGTCGTGGCTACGACGCATAGGCGCGCTCGGCACCGCCAGGGAGCCGTCGACGCAGCCCTCACCGCGTCCGTCGTGAATGCCGGTTCCGGCGTCGACGCAGAGTGAAGGCGCAGGCAAGCATCCCGAGGCCCCAGGCGATCAGAAGGGCACCCCACAGCGGCATGGTCACCTCCGGTATGAGGAGGCGGATCTCGATGTCCGAGCGGTTCTGGAAGATGAAGACCAGAGCGATCGCGCTGATCAGAACGAACGGCGCCAGCCGCCGCACACCGGGCCGCGAAAAGAACGGCGTATGCGCCTTGTGATCTGTACTCGTCTCAGCCATGGGGCCGCCTCTCCATCACGCACCCCTACACCCAGCGTCCTCTCCCACGACGGGACCCGCCACCGAAGGGGCCTCACGAGGCCGGCGACTCCCCGTACCGATCCGGATGCGGTGCGTGTCAATTGCGCCCGCGGCGCACTGCCGGACCCTCTGACGGCGAACGGCGAACCGCTCCCCTTCGAACAGCCCTACTGGTCCGGTGACCGCCCTGCCGACGTCATTCCTTGGCCCGACGAGGAGGAAGAGCCCTACGCATTGCCGTTCCACCCTCTGGAGCTTGGCGAGGACGCGCTACGTGCACTCTGCGGGTTCATCCTGGAGGGGCTTCCCGAGCCCGGCGATGTCGACGCGTACGGCATCCGACTCCACGGATTCCGCGTGCGGGACCCCAAAGGGCCTGATCCCGCCGAGAAGGAAGCGGAGCTGAGAGGCGTGGCGGAGGCCATGGGGCCGCCGCGCTTCTACTCGATGGGGCCGAACGGTTCGCTGGTCGAGCGCGACATCCCCTGACGGGCACTCAGCCCAGGCGCTCGACCTGGTCGTACTCGGCGGCCTTGAAGGTGGGCCAGTACGTGATTCGAGGCCGGCTTCGGTCGATCATGGCCAGCAGTATCTCTCCATGCAGGAGGCGCACTCCGACCTCCGCCCCATCAAGGCCCGCAAGGTTGTCGACCACATAGACGTAGTAGTGCTCGGGATTCTCCTTGGCGGCCGTCGCTTGCCGATCCTCCAGCGGCAGCGGTTCACTGCGCGCCGAGCGGCTGAATGCCTTGACCTCGATCATGCGAGGCGAACTGTCGACGTCGTACGGGAGCCCCGAGGCATGGACATCCTTCGGGTCACGGCCAGCGGCTCGCTCCAGGGCCATGACATGCGCGATCGCGGCCTGCTCCGTCTCCCTGTTTCCCATGACACCCCTTGGTCGGTGTCCCCATCGTGTCGTGACGTCCCTCAGCTTGGGAAGTCACGGTCATCCGCAGTCGGTTCGATCGCCGATCTTGGCGGAAGCCCGCGGTACGGCGAGGTTGGGCTTGGCGACCTTCACCGTGGTTCCCCGCTGTTCCCTGCCCCAACTGGTGTGCCTGTGCGGTGCGTTCGCAGACGCCTCGGGTTGCTCGACAGGGCTAGAGATCGACACGTGTTTCGTTGTCGCCCCGCCTGAGAAGGACGTGCGCCGGCCGGAACGGCAAACTGCGCAGAGCCGGCTCCAGGACCTTGAACAGAGCATCGGCATCGGGTCCGTAGGCGTACACGACGGCTTCGCCTCCTCCGAACTCGTTCCCGTCGACCTCCCCGACGCCTGCCTTCTCGGTCAATGCCTCCATCGCCCGCTCAGCGTCGTAGATCCGCTCACGCTGGTCGACCTCGCCGAAGCCGTCACGGGCAAGCCGGAAGTACGCGATGACGGCGTGCTCCTCATCCCCGCTGTCGGGGGCAGTGGGTGTCTCCATGCCGCACACATTGTCATCGAGGTCTGACACCACACCCGTTGTGCCCGCATGGGATCCGCTCATCAATACGCTTTCCAACTGTGTTGGTGGAGCGGGAGGACTTGTGCCGTGGCGTTCACCTCGGCGGTGTTCACCGCAGGACATCAGTGTTTGTCCTACACGGGCCGGCCAGGGACACCACTATGTACGAACCACCGCGAGAGGCCACACATGACTACTACTCTTACCAAAGGCGGCAATACCGTCTTGCCTGCGGCAGTTTGCCGCGTCACCCTCAGCTCTCCGACTACGGGCATCGATGTGTCCTCTGTCCTGCTCGGGCAGGACGGCAAGGTGCGGAGTGATGACGATCTGGTCTTCTACAACCACTCGTCGCAGGACGGGATCGAGTTGAACGGGCGGACAGTCGTGGCGGATCTGGCCGCGGTCCCCGCGACAGTCGACCGCATTGCGGTTGTCGCCAGCATCGACCCCCAGTTGCGGGCCCTTCACTTCGACGCGAGCAACACCCCCCATGCGGTCATCGAGTGCGGAAATGCGCGGATTGCCTTCGCGCCGCCGCCGCTCACTCATCGGGAGACGGTGGCCATCCTCATCGAGCTCTACCGACGCGCAGGCAGTTGGAAGGCAAGAGCTGTAGGCCAAGGATGGGATACAGGGCTGGTGGGTCTCGCCTCGGACCTCGGCATTGTTGTGGATGACCCAGGACCGACTGCGGCACAGGTCTCGTCTGCGACGCCCAGACAGACCCGACACACGCCTACGGCGCCGCAGCGCCCCACCTACGCACCACGCGTCTCACTGGTGGTTCCGCCGGCCCCATCGACGACACCGGTTCGTCCCCTCGTCCCGCTGGGCAAAGTCGCCCTCACCAAGGCCGGTCAGGCGACCATCGACATGCGCAAGGACGACCCGAACCTCATCGTGACGGCCGCACTCGAGTGGAACGGCGGAAGCGTGGCCCGAAGGCAGGCTGGCGCCGACCTCGACCTGTACGCCCTCTACGTCCCAGGAGGTCTTGTCACCTCAACCGGCAAGCGCCCGAACAAGTCAGATCAGGTCGTCTACTACCGACAGCTCGGGTCGTCCGTTGCGCCGCCCTACATCGCTTTGGACGGCGACTCCAGGGCGCCGGGCCGCGAGACGATCACTATCCGTCGTCCAGACCTTCAGGGCTATGTCCTCCGGTGTGCCTACAGCGCGGTGGAGAACGGGACCGGTTCGTTTAAGTCCTACGGTGCCAGGGCGGTCGTCAGTGACGGACGGGGCTCCACCGTAACGGTGCCGCTGTTCAACGATCGCAACTTGTCCTACTGGGTCGCCATTGCCTTGATCGACTTCACCATTCCCGGCGGTGCCCAGATCCGGCATGTGGAGAAGTACAGCGGCAACCATGTCGAGGCCCGTCCCACGCTGTACTCGAATGGGAACTTCCGAATGAGCACCGGAAAGGTCGAGTTCAAAACCAGGTAGTTGGCAGCAGGCGTTTCCAGCTTCCGCAGCTGGATGCTCTGAGCTCGGGAGGCTCGGGTCTTCTGGCGGCAGTTGCTGCACTGACCTGCAGCAGGGTGGCTTTGGAGCAGCCAGTCAGGGTTGGTTCACGGCTGGCAAGGCTTGCCAGGGTGCCCAGGACTCCTGCCCCTCCTACCTCTCCGCCGCCTCCGCGCCATGCGCCGCCGCGATGCCGTCGATACGTCGAGCGAGGTCGAAGTCCGCCCGTGTCAGCCGGTGGCCGGCGTCATGGGTGGTGATGGCGAACCGCACTGTGTCCCACCGCAGGTCGATGTCGGCGTGGTGACCGATGAGTCGTTCCACGTCGGCCACGTGCACGATCATCGCCACGCCGCCGTGGTAGCGGATCCCGAATGTACGGGTGATCTCGTTGCCGTTCCGCCGCCAGCCCGGTGCGTCCCGCAGTGCGGACTCGATCTCGTCCTCGGACAGCGGTACCGGCGCGTCGGCCACAGTCAGATCCCCTTCGTCACCGGTGCCAGGACTTCGGCCATGTCCCGGCCGACCGGGGCATCCTGCCATGGCAGCATCGCCCGTTCCAGGGTGGTCAGTTCGCGGTGCAAACGAGCCGATCGTGTCTCCAGCGCGACCTCTGTCGCGGTCCGGGCGATCTGCAGTGCCTGTTCCGGTTCGCGGGCGGCGGCCGCTGCTGTGGCGTGCCGGGCGAGGTAGACGCCGCGGTCACGGCGGGCGGTTGCCGGGACGACATCGAGGACCTGGTCCCACAGCGCAACGGACTCGCGGCCCAGGCCGAGCCTGCCGTAGCAGGTGGCCCGCTGGACCTCCAGGTAACCGGGCGTACGTCGGCACGCGTTGCCCCATGGGAGGTCGTCGTCGATCCGGCCGAGCAACCCGTCGGCAGCATCGATGAGTTGGTCGACCGACCTGCGGTCTCCGGTCAGGCTCGCGCCGTGCGCCTGCTGCTGAATGGCCATGATCCGCACTTTGGGGAGGAGGCCGGCGTCGTCGAGGGCGGCCTCGCACAGGTCGATCACCGCGTGCCCGTCGCCGAGGTCGGTGCGCACCTGGGCCTGGTTGACGAGGGAGTAGCCGATGAGGTGCCGGTCCCGCGACCGCGTCGCGATCTCTTGCGTGACACCACGCCAGAAGGCGGCACCGTCCATGTCGCCGGCGTCCTGATACAGCCAGCCGATGAGTGCGGCGTACGCGGCGCCGACCCTCAGCAGGCCGCGTCTCGTCTCGCCCTTCGCCGAGCGTACGAGCTTGTCGATGAGCTGGTACTGCGCGGACACGGTGCCGATCAGATCGTGCGGCCCGAGGAACATGTCGGCGCGGTAGTGCCCCTCCAACTGGGTCTGGAAGTAGTCGATGAGAGCCGGATCGACGTGCTGGGGAGCGACCGGTCCGGCAACGAGTGCCGCAGAGGTGACGGAGATGAACGTCCGACGCTTCACTTCGACCTCCTCATGACGCTCGGGGCGGATCCAGCCGGGCGGAGTGGTGAAACCCAGGTCTTCGGGCCACCGGCCGAGGGCATCGTGGAGGACGCTCACCGTCTCCTCGGCGGGCCAGCCGGGGCGTTCGCCCTCCCAGCGTCGCCAGGTGCGCGGGGACACGGTGAAGTGCGGGTCGTCCAGGAGCTGTTGGCCGTGCTCGGTGAGGGCGGCGGCAGCCCGCTCCACCGTGCGCCAGCCCACACGCAGCCTTGCGGCCCGTAACGCGTCGTTGCGGCTCATACGTCCAGTCTGTGGTGCCACCACGCCTCGTTCCGGCCATGGCCGCCACGTGGCCACAGGTGGCCGCCGAATGGCCTGGTTCGGTCTTCCCGTACACATCCATCATCACTGTGCGTCTGCGACATCTAGGCGCTCCGTCACATATTCAATCCCGTACGGGAGGTAGCCCAGTGACCGGTGCCGTATACGAGGTCCCGCCTGAGGTGCTGGTGTTACTGCACCTGCCGCCGCTCGACAAGCAGTCCGAACAGCAGCTTCGCGGTCGTGTCTGCGTCTGGTGCCCGGTGACACTCACTGCCGAGACGGCCATGGACCTCGGTGCCCGTCGGCACCGGCGCCAGGACAGCCACTACGTCACGTTCCCTCGGGGCTGCCGCCACTGCACCGCCCGGGCCGCGAAGAGGGCTCTTCACGACCACGCTCCACGTTGCGAGCAGTGCGTCGACGATGCCTCCCGATGTACCACCCGCACCGCCCTGCACCAACTCACCAGGGAGGAACACCGGTGACCACACCGACGCTGTCCCCGGCACAGTCCGCGTTCGTCGCTCTCTCCGACCACTGTGTGAGGTGCTCCGACTGCCGACCGGCCCCGGACCGCACAGCAGAAACCCCCGGGTGCCTGGAGGCGGAAAGGCTGTACCGGACGTGGTGGCACCTCTGGAACGAGGCGGAACGGGCCAGAACGAGGTAAGCCGCGGATGCCACCGAAGGCTTCCCCCGCGTCCTCGCACGCAGCTCCACGGCCACACGCCTACGCGGCCGGTCGGACAGTCCCCCGTGCCATCCGACCGGCCATCGGTTGTACGAGCGGGACGCTATCGGCCGGTGATCGGTGCGGTCTTGGACGAATTTGACCTCGTGGAGACGGCCAGGGCGCCTTCCACTCGGCGGGCGGCCATCATCTGTCCGGGGGTGGTGCCGGCGATGGCGCGGAACTCGCGGTTGAGGTGGGCCTGGTCGTAGAAGCCGCAGGCCGTCGAGATCTCGGTGAGGCTCGCGGCCCCGCGGTTGAGCATCGCCACGGCGTGGCGGAAGCGCAGCACGCGGCCGGACGCCTTCGGTGTCAGCCCGATCTGCTGGGTGAACCGCCGGATCAAGTACCCCTGGCTCCACCCCACTTCGGCGGCGATACGGGCGATCGGGATCGCCCCCGCGCTGCCGGAGAGCAGTCGCCAGGCGTGGCCCACCTCGGGCGAGGGCTCCGGGCCGTCCCCGAGCCGGGCCAGCAACGCCTCGTCCAGCAGGTCGAACCTGGCCGACCAGTCCTGGGTGGACGCCAGTTGTTCCACCAGCACTCCGGCCCCGGACCCCAGAACGTCCCGGATCTCGATGGCCAGGTTCGTCAGCTCGCTCATCGGCATGCCGAACAGCCGGTACGCGCCCAGCGGTGTGAACTCGACCCGGATCGCCTCCTGGCCCCCGGGATGCACACAGATCGCGGGCCGGTCCTCCATCCCCACCACCAGCGAACCGATGCTCCCGCTGTCCCCGCCCGGTACGCCCAGCCGCCGGACCTGGGAAAACGGCTCAGCGAGGCTGATCAACAGGGTCGCACGACCAGACGGCATCAACCGCGCCTCGTACGGCGAGGTCATCGCTTCCCAGTAACCGACACAGCTGCGCAGGAACGGCCGCAACCCCGGGTGCCAGGGCCGCGTGACCCGCCACAGACCACCGACCCGCGCGACGTCGACCGCACCCGTACGCAGGGTGCCGCCCCGTGCACCTTGAAGCACCAAAGGCTCCCCTCACCCCGAGGGACCGCCCCGAGCAAACCGCCTGGCAGCTCCGCAGTACCCTCGTCCGCTGTCCGGTGTAGCAGGCGATCGTTCCGCGTGTTTCACAGTACCCATGTCGTCGTCGGGCAAGCGACAGGCCAGGTGTCGGACAGCGACCCGCCAGGTATCGGGCAGCGGCACGCCACGCATCGGGCATCGGGCAGCGACGCCGCGAGATGCTCCACCTGCTGGGCACCCGCTGCGACCCGTACGTCAAGTGCACGGGCCTGAACGACGACGACCAGTACTTCATGAAGGGCTGCCCGGCACGCAAGGGCGACTACTTCGAGTTCTTCGCGGAGACCGACCTGCTGTGCGCCCTCTCCGCCTGCCCCGGCGGCGATCTGTCCGTCCCCCTCTGGGGTCCGGACGCCCGTGATCCGCTGGACGTCTGCCGCCCACTCGGCATCGAGGTCCACCGCCCCGACCCCGCCCTGCTGGACGGCTGGACCTCACCCCGCAGGGCGGCCTACCGCAACCTTCACGGCATGGGGCGGCCCGAGTTCGTCAGGGCCGCCGACCGAACACCGTGGGACGTCAGCGCACCGGGAAGCCGAAGGAGTAGCCCTGCTCCTTGAGCCGGGGGAGGATCCGGCCCAGGGCCTCGACGGTCTGGGAGCGGTCGCCTCCCGCGTCGTGGAAGAGGAGCGTCGGCCCGTTCGGCACCTCGCGCTCGACGGTGGCGACGATGGCGTCCGCGCCCGGCCGCTCGAAGTCCTTGCTGTCCACGTTCCAGCCCAGCGGACGCATGCCGCGGGAGGCGGCGAGCTTGCGGCTGTACGGGGTGAAGGCCCCGCCGGGCGCCCGGTAGTACATCGGGCGTACGCCCCCGGAGGCCTTGGTGATCATGCGTTCTGCGTCGAGGATCTGCTTCGACTGGTAGGCCTGGGAGTTCTTGTCCATGGTGGTGTCGTGCGACACCGAGTGGTCGCACAGCCGGTGCCCGGCCGCGACGACCTTCTTCACGAGGTCCGGGTGGGCCTGCGCCTGCGTCCCCACCATGCAGAACGTGGCCTTCACCCCGTACTCCCGCAGTACGTCGAGGACTTGGGGGGTCCACACGGGGTCGGGGCCGTCGTCGATGGTGATGTTGACGCCACGCGCTCCCTTCTCCGAGGCGTGCGCGATGGTCACCGCGACCGGCTTGACACCACCCGGCTCGGCCGACGAGGACGCGTTCGGCGACGAGGTGCCCACGGCACCGGCCTGCGCGGCCCATGTCGAGGCACCGCCGGCTACCAACGCCACCCCGAGCGCCGCGCCGAGCACCTTGCCGTACCAGCCCCGCCCGCCGCTGTGCCGCGCCATGTCCGCCCCGCTTTCACGCAGTTCCTCGCCGTTTCCCTGGTCGACTCGCGACCACCAGGAAGGACGAGGAACGGCGGCCACCGGATCCCTCCGTTACCGATCAAGGACAATCCCGGAGTGGTTCCCGGACAACGGAGCGTTGGCAGGCATCTCGCCCGAGCTGTCCACCGACACGGCGCCGGCGAGCTACGCCCGGATCACGTCCGAGGCGATGGATCGTCGTACGCCCAGGGCGCGGCCGAGACCGTCGCGGCGAAGATCGGCGCCATGCTGCACTCCCTGCACTCCCTGCACTCCCTGCACTCCCTGCACTCCCTCCAGGACTGAACTGCTCAGCGCAGCGCGCTCTTCCGCTGCCACTCGGTCCACGAGAGGTTCCACGCGCCGAAGCCGTTCCCGGGCGCGACCACGCCCTTGGTGTCCTTGCCGGTGATCTCGAACGGGTCGCCGGGCCGCACCTGACCGTAGAACCAGGCGGCGTTCGCGTCGCTCATCCCTATGCAGCCGGAACTCTGGTTGGAGTTGCCGAAGTAGCGGGCGTTCCACGGGGCTGCGTGTGCGTACATGCCCGACCAGGTCAGCCGCATCGAGTAGTCGACCATCTTGTTGTAGGCGTCGCCCAGGTTCACCGTCTGGGAGTTCATGTTGATCGTGCCCTCCTTGGCCATGAGCACGGCGGTTCCACGCCAGGAGCGCTTGTCACCGCCCGGCGCACCGCCGGAGACAGGTATGCGCCGGACCGTCTTGCCGTCGCGTACGAGCTTGAGCTGGTGGCTGTCGAGGTCGACCTTGACGATCTGCCGGGCGCCGATGGTGAAGGTTGTCGTGTAGTCGCGTACGAACCAGCCGCCGGCCGCGCCCGAGTCGGTGCCGTTCAGCTCGGCGTCGAGCGTGACCTTGGTTCCGGGCTTCCAGTACTCCTTGGGCCGCCAGTCCGCCCGGTCCCTGCCCGACCAGTCGGTCAGCCAGCCCCAGGAGCCCTCGGTGTCGTTCGAGGTGGTGATCCTGAGCTGCTTCTCGACCTCGGCCTTGTTCCTGACCGGATTGTCGAAGACCAGGGAGATCGGCTGCGCGACGCCGACGGTGGAGGCGGCGCCCGGCCGCCAGTCGACCTTGTTGACCTTGTCCGCCGGGGCTGTGGTGAAGGCGGCCTTCGTGCTCTCGGCGGTTCCGCCCTCGGACTTGGCCGCCGCCGTCACCGTGTACGCCGCGCCGGGTGCGGCCTTGCGGTCGGACACCCATGACCGGCCGTCGGCGGCGGCCCTCCCGGCGAGCTTGTGGCCCTCGGCGTCGGTGACCGTCACCGAGGTGAGTGTGCCGCCCGCGGCCGTGACCCGCACGGGCTCGCCCGCCGGGACCCGCTCCCCCGTGGGCGTGACGGTGACCTCGACGGGGCGTTCGTCGGCGCCCGGCTTCACCTTGTTGTCCGCCCCGGCGCCCGGGCCGTCGGCGGGGCCGCTCGACGGGCAGGCGGCGAGCGGCGCCCGCAGGGCGGCCGGGGC
>NZ_JAPWHT010000340.1:0-11423 GCF_027270795.1 Streptomyces sp. ActVer | reverse complement strand
GGCGGGCGGAAGGATGAGTGGGGTGCTTCCGCGGGTTCGATGTCGGGTGCGGGTGGATGGGGGCTTGTCGCGCAGTTCCCCGCGCCCCTGAAAGCGAAAAGACTGCGCAGTTCCCCGCGCCCCTGAAGACAAAAGATTGCGCCGTTCCCCGCGCCCCTGGGTGGGTCGGCCCTGGCCCGGTCGGGCGCAATCCCCTCCCCGAACGGACCCCGCGTCAGCGTGCCGAGGTCGGTCGGAGGGTGTGTCGTGGCAGGGTCCCGTGTCCATGCGACTGAGCAAGCCCGTTTGTCTCGCCGTCAGTGCTGCAGCCGCCCTCGCCCCTGTGCCCGCCGATGCCGCCGTGGGGGTGGATCAACGGCCGGGCCGGCCCACCTGTGCCGAGCCGGGGAACAGGGAGTTTCCCGTGCGGACGCGGATCCATGGCGGGCCCGCCGAGTACGACGCCGGGGGCGGGTTCCGGACCTGGTACATCGATCTGACCAACACCACCGACGCGACCTGCGGGAACATCCACCCGGTCGTCGTCCTCGTGGACGGGAAGCGGGCGCTGCGGCCGGAGCAGCCGCGGCTGGAGTTCTACGACGGGGAGCGGCCCCGTCCCGTCGACTTCGAGCGGACCGAGCAGGACGAGAACATCGGGGTTCTCGGCGCCCCCGCGAGCGCGGCCAAGGGGGCCGAAGCCGGCGAGGCTCCCTTCCCCGGGTTCACCGTGGCGCCCGGCGCCACCCTCTCCGTCAAGGTGCGGCTCGCGGTCACCTCGGACGCCGTGGCCAACGACGTCGTCGCACACGCGGCCGTCGTCCAGCGGCAGGGGGACGACGGCGACGACGGCGACTGGGTCGGGCAGTCGAACGACTACCGCTTCCGCATCCTCGGCGAGGGTGAGGGAGTGTTGGAGGGGGAGGGAGACAGCGAAGGGGTCGGGAAGGGCGAGGTCGGCGGCAAGGACGATGCCGACAGCACTGGTGGGCGGGACAGCGCCGACGCCTCCGGGCGCGTACCGGACGGAATTCCCTTCGCGGAGGAACTGGCCCGGACGGGGCTGCACTCGACCCGGGGGATCCTCGCCGCGACCGCCGGCGCGCTGCTGCTCCTCGGCGCGGGACTCGGCGCGCTGCTCGTGGCCCGCCGCAGACGCTGAGGGCGTCGCGGGGACCGCGGGATTCTCTGCTCGGGCCGCTGCCGCCCCCTCCACCAAGATCGGGCGGATGGCTAGTCTGGAGGCGTCGGCACACAGCTGTGACGGCGTCCCCCACACCCGCGGCAGACCCGCACGGCTCACGCAGCACGCGTACGGCAGGAGACGGCACATGGCAGAGCGCAAGCCCATCGAATCGTGGCTCACGGACATGGACGGGGTGCTCATCCACGAGGGCGTGCCGATTCCCGGCGCCGACGCCTTCATAAAGAAGCTCAGGGAGTCCGGGAAGCCCTTCCTGGTGCTCACCAACAACTCGATCTACACGGCCCGCGATCTGCACGCCCGCTTGCGGCGGATGGGCCTGGACGTGCCCGTCGAGAACATCTGGACGTCCGCCCTGGCCACCGCCCAGTTCCTGGACGACCAGCGCCCCGACGGCTCCGCGTACGTCATCGGTGAGGCGGGCCTGACCACCGCGCTGCACGACATCGGGTACGTGCTGACCGACCACGACCCCGACTACGTGGTCCTCGGCGAGACCCGTACGTACTCCTTCGAGGCCATGACCAAGGCCGTGCGGCTGATCAACGACGGCGCCCGTTTCATCGCCACGAACCCCGACGAGACCGGCCCGTCCGCCGAGGGCGCCCTGCCCGCCACCGGCGCGGTGGCCGCGCTGATCACCAAGGCGACCGGCAAGCAGCCGTACTTCGCCGGCAAGCCGAACCCGCTGATGATGCGCACCGGACTCAACACCATCGGGGCGCACTCCGAGACCAGCGCGATGATCGGCGACCGCATGGACACGGACGTCCTGGCCGGCCTGGAGGCGGGCATGGAGACCTTCCTCGTCCTCACCGGTCTCACCGGCCGGGCGGAGATCGAGAAGTACCCCTACCGCCCGTCCACGGTCGTCGACTCCATCGCGGACCTCGTCGACCGCGTCTGAGCCACCCGTGAGCCGCCTGTACGGGAGCGGCACCCGCCCGGGCACGCCACCCGTACGGAGCAGCGGATCCCCTCCCCGGATGCGACCCCGCGCCCCGAGGAGGACGCTCCAGATATCTGGAGGTTCACGATGGGTTCACTGCGACTGACTCTCTGTGCCGGGGTGGTGGCTGCCGCCGCACTCGCCCCCACCGCGTACGCGGCCGACGGGGGCGTCTCCGTGACCCCGGGGTCCCCGGCTCCCGGCAGCGACATCCAGCTGCGGGTCAAGGGCTGCTCCGGGATGTCCGGCACCGCCGCGTCCGAGGCGTTCGTCGCCGACGCGCAGCTCACCGGGACGCCCGGGGTCCTCACCGGCGAGACCCGCGTCCGCTCGACGCTCGACCCCGGCACGTACGACGTCAAGGTCACCTGCGACGGCTTCGAGGACAAGGTCAAGGGCGCCCTCACCGTCGTCGACAAGAAGCAGCGCGAGAAGCAGGAGAAGCAGAAGAAGAAGGAACAGCAGCAGAAGAAGGAACAGCAGCAGAAGAAGGAACAGCAGGGGCAGAAGGAGAAGCAGCCCGGGGACTCGGCGGCTTCACCCGTCGCGCCCGCTTCCCCCGTGGCGCCCGTGGACGCGGGCGGTGGCGGTACCGCGCGGCTCGCCGTCGACGCCCGCTCGGAGGGGCCCGGTACCCGGCACGCGGTGGTCGGGCTGGTCCTGGCCGGTGTCGCCGCTGTCGCCGTGGCGGTCCGCAGTGCCCGTCGGAGTCGCGGGAGTACCCGCGGAACGGACTGACCGGCCATGTCAGACCGGGAGGACCGTGAACACACCTCCGGCGGCGGCCGGCTGCTCATGGGCGTGGCCTGGGCGCTGCTGCTCCTCGGGCTGTGGCTCTGGGGCCGCGAGGTGACCGACGTACGGCAGGGCATATCCGCGCCGACCACGGGTGACGTGGCGGCCGTCGGGCGGCCCCTCGGCGTCGAACTGCCGCCCGCGGCCGAGCCGTTGGGGGACGCGCGGCCCCAGCGCGTGGACATCCCCGCACTGGGCGTACAGGCACCCGTGGTGACCCGCGGCCTCGACCCCCGCGGGGCGATCGATCCGCCGCCGTACGGACAGGCGGGGACCGTCGGCTGGTACGGGGGCGGGGCTCGGCCCGGGGCGGCCGGGACCGCGCTGCTCGTCGGGCACGTGGACACCGAGACCCGGCCCGCGGTCTTCTACCACCTCAGCGAGGTGCGGCCGGGCGAGACGGTCCGGGTGATCCGCGACGACGGCAGGGTCGCCGAGTTCACCGTCGAGGACGTCCAGGTCTTCACCCGGGACCGCTTCGACGCCGAGAAGGTGTATGGGACACGGCAGACCGGCCGCGCCGAACTGCGCCTGATCACCTGCGGCGGCACCTTCGACCGGACCAGCCGCGCCTACACGGCGAACGTGGTCGTCTCCGCATACCTCAGCGGCACGGGTCTCTGAGCCCCGCGCCCCCAGGAAGCCTCGCCCGAACCCTCGTACCGAACCGAACCCGGGTACCCCTCGTACCGAACCGAATCCAGGAACTCGTACCGCACCTGGCCCGGTCGACGACCCGCTCCCCCCGGAGCCGTCGACCGGGCTGGTCCTCGACCGTGGGCGCCCGGGCTGCGGGAGTAACCCGGCGGCCGGCACGGGAGGTTCAGGGGCCCGTCCGCGCGTCTCGAACGCGCATCGGGAATGGTCGGACAGCCGGGGGCCGGGGCCGTCTGATAAGACTCTAGTTCGGATGGGCGTTCCGGCCTAGGGTCTGATTGACGCCAAGTCCCGTTCTGGTGGCGCTGTGTTATCCGCGCAGCTAGTCGCGGGGTCTAGGCGGGTCCGGGATGCTCGCGGCCCAGCTCGGCGATGTCCTGCGAGCCCGTGATCACGGCCGTCGCGACCTCGTCGATGGGCAGCCGGTTGCTGCGCGCGTACTGGCGCAGCGCGATGAACGCCTCGTCCATCCCGGTCCGCCGGCGCTCGGCGAGCATGCCCTTCGCCTGCTCGATGCGTACGCGGCTGGAGAGGGCCTCCTGCAACTGGTCCGTCAGCGTCCGGTACTCGGTGAACATGCGGTGGTTGGCGAGCCCGAGGGCGGCCGCGTCGGCCAGGGTCTGCGCGAGGAGCAGCGCCGTCTCGTCCGCCGATGCCGATGCCGATGCCGATGCCGATGCCGGGGACGAGGTCGGGGACGAGGTCGGGCGGGCAGGCTCCGGCACGAACACGTTGAGGGCGCCGAGCGGGGTCCCGTTCCGGCGCAGCGGTACCGCGAAGGTGCTCCCGATGTCGTACCGCAGCGCCCGTTCCGTGAAGTCGGGCCAGCGCGAGGAGGCGTGGGCCGCGCGGATCGCGACCTGTGGGACGGGTTCTCCGCTGCCGTAGCTCTCCAGGCAGGGTCCGCCGTGGTGCTGGACCTCCAACAGGTCGAGCGCCAGCTCCTGTTGGCGGCTGCTCACACCGAACGACACCGTTTCGCCGCCCTCGATCAGCATGATGCCGGCCGCCGAGGCGTCCAGGAGGGTCACACAGTGGTCGGAGAGCCGTCGCAGGTACGCCACCGTGTCGAAGGCCTCGGAGAGCGTGTCCGCGGCTTCCACGAGGGCGGCCCCCAGCTGGACCTCCCGACTGCTGTGGTGCATGTCCGCGCCCTTCCCGAGTCCGGCCACCGCCCCCGCACGTCCGTCCGGCGCCTACCCGGTGGGGAGGGGGTGTAACAGCTAGTGGACAAGGGACGGACGCGCTCGTGGGCGGACCGACACGTATGTCAGGATTGGGACTTCGGACGGTGCACCCGAGGGGGAGTTTGATGTACGGGAGCAGGGGGGCTGTGTCTCTTTTCGCCACTGGAGGGGTGGCAAAGGCGTCCGTGGCGGTGGCCGGAGCTGTGCTGTTGCTGGCGGGGTGCTCTTCCTCGGACGGCGACGGCGAGAAGGACAAGTCGGGCGCCAAGGTGAGCCAGCAGCCCAAGGACAAGGATCCGTTCTGGGTCAATCCCGATGGGAACGCGGCCGAGCAGGTGGCCTCATATGTGAAGGACGGCAAGAAGGACGACGCCGAACTGATCCGCAAGATCGCCGAGCAGCCCACCGGTGAGTGGCTCACTCCGGAGAACGCCGAGCAGGAGGCGCGCGGCTTCACCGAGGCCGCTGCGAAGGCCGACCGGGACGCGCTGCTCGTCGTCTACAACATTCCGCGCCGAGACTGCGGCCAGTTCTCCGGTGGTGGCGCCGCGGACGGCAACGCCTACCGGGCCTTCATCGACCAGGTCGCCGCGGGCATCGGCGACCGCAAGGCGACGGTGATCCTGGAGCCGGACGCCGTCCTGCACATGGTGGACGGCTGCACTCCGGACGAGTTCCACGAGGAGCGCTACGACCTCCTGAAAGGTGCGGTCGGGAAGTTCAAGTCCCTGAAGAACACCAAGGTCTACCTGGACGCGGGCAACGCGGGCTGGGGCAAGACCGACGACATCGCCGAGCCGCTGAAACTGGCGGGCGTCGAGAAGGCCGACGGCTTCTCGGTCAACGTGTCCAACTTCTACACGACGGCCGACAGCACGAAGTACGGCAGGGAGCTGTCGTCGAAGGTCGGCAACAAGCCCTTCGTGGTCGACACCAGCCGCAACGGCAACGGCCCGTACACGGAAGGTGATCCCGCGGAGAACTGGTGCAACCCGCCCGGCCGCGCGCTCGGGGAGTCGCCCACCACCCGGACCGACGACGACCTTGTCGACGCGTACGTGTGGGTCAAGCGGCCCGGCGAGTCCGACGGGACGTGCAAGGGCGGGCCGAAGGCCGGCCAGTGGTGGCCGGAGTACGCGCTCAAACTCGCGAAAGCGACCAAGTAACAACCCGCAGGCGACAGCCTGTACGTGACTGGGGGCGCCCTCCTCTGCGGAGGGCGCCCCCAGTCACGTCACTCCGGACGGGTCAGGGAACCTTGACCCACTGGGCCTTGCTCGGGGTGCCCTGGTCGTCCGTGACGAACAGCATGTACCAGCCCGAGGCGACCAGGTTGCGGCTCTTCGGGACGGTGACCGTGAGGCCGTCCTTCGTCTTCTTGAAGTCCAGGGCGATGGACTTCTGGTCGACGTCGGTGACGTGCGTGGACGCGCTCGGCCGGATCAGACGGGCCGTCTTGATGGACGAGGCGTGCTTCGAGGAGAAGGTCGCCGACCCGCCGCGCTCGACGGTCTTCGGGCCGCCGGAGAGCGAGGGCCGCGAGCCCTGGTACAGATACGGCGGCGTGTAGATCTCGACGCGCTGCTCGAACTTGCCAGGCTTGGTGTTGGCCTTGTCGGAGTAGAGCGGGTCCGAGCCGAAGAACATCACGCGGCCGTCGGGCAGCAGGATCGAGCCCGAGTGGTAGTTGCGGCCCACCAGCGGGTCGGCGACCCGCTTGAACTTGTCGGTCTTCGAGTCGTACATGCGCGCCTGGAGGATGTTGGAGTCGCCGCGGCCGCGGTAGTCCTCCGAGCCGCCGGACACCAGCAGGCTGTCGTCGGGCAGGATCGAGGCCTGCGGGTAGCGCGTGCCCTTCTCCAGCTCGGGCCCGTCCACGAACTTCGGGTCGTCCGCCAGGAGGTCGATGATGCGGGTCTTCTTGCTGGACTTCTTGGACTCGCCGACCCCGCCGCCGCCGATCACCATGTACTTCTCGTCCTGCGCGGGCGGCAGGAGCACCGTGCCCGCGGTCTCCAGGAGTTTCTGGTCGGACATGGCGGGGAGCTTGGTGAACTTGTTCGTGCCCAGGTCCCAGATGCCCGGGTCACGGCCGACGTCGTCGGGGCCGTAACCGGCGTTCGCGCCCGAGTAGAACAGCTTGCCGTTCTGCATCAGGGAGATCGCCGGATACGTCGGGAACTGCCTGATGCCCTTGGTGTACGTCCACTTCTTGGTCTTCGGGTCGTAGACCTCGTTCTTGCCCGGCACCAGCTGGCCGATCTCGTCCAGGCCGGAGAGGCTGAGGATCTTGCCGTCGGACAGTGTGGTGAGCGTCGGGTACCAGCGCGCCTCGTTCATCGGGTCGACCTTGATGTACCTCTCGGCGATCGGGTCGAACTCGAAGGCGTCCTTGATCCCCTGGAAGTCCTTCTTGTCGAGGGCGAGCTTCTCCGCGATGCCGTACGTGTTGCGCGCGTCCCCGCCCGACAGGCCCTGCACGCGGTAGTTGTCCTGCGTACCCGTCTCGTACTTGGCGCCGCTCCTCTGCGCCTCGACGTAGATCCGGCCCAGGCCCGGTTCGTTGCGCAGGAACTTGCCGGTCGCCTTGTCGAAGACCTTCTTGGCCCGCTCGACGACGACCGGGTCCTTCGAAACGAAGGTCTTGCCGTTCTCCTTGCCCGTGAACCGGGTGCCCGCGGGCAGGGTGATCGGCTTGTCCGGGTTCTCGTTGTGGACGACCATCAGGCCGCCGGCCTTGGTGATGTCGCCCTTGAGCTTCTCGTACCGCTTGGTGCCGCCCGCGATCAGCAGATTGCCGTTGGCCAGCTGCGTGTGTCCCGTGCAGAACAGGTCGGCCGGGGTGGGGATCTTCTTGATCGTGCCCTTGACCGGGTCCCAGATACGGGTGTCGAACTTCTTCGCGTCGAAGTTTTCCTGGTTGTTCCCGGAGCCCGCGACCATCAGGATCTTGCCCGTGCGCAGGAGTGCCGCGTGGATGGTGTTCTGCCGGTACTTCTCGGGGAACTCGACGATGTCCCACTTGCCGTTGTCGGCCTTGTACTCAGGCCTGTTGATCTTGTACTCGTGGTACTGGTCCGACCCGAAGCGGTAGAGCGCGGGTCCGTTCATCCCGGCCAGCGCAAGCACCACCGCCGCACCTATCGCGATGCGGCGGGCACGGCGGCGGCTGGAACCGTCTTTCACTTCAAATCCCGTCTAACTTGTCTCGATGACTGGCGTACAAGGCTTTTCCGGCTGGGGTCCGGGGGTCCGGGGCAGCGGCGGAGCCGCTGATGGAACTCAGCCCCCGGATTGATGCTGCCGTCCCCCGAGGGCGATCTGCACCGTCTGGTCGTTGCCCCCGCCTGCCGCCCAGCTGGGCTTCTGCTGGGGCGTGTGCGGTGCGGCCGGAGGTTGCTGTGAACCCTGTGGCTGGTGGGGAATGCGGCTGTCCTGCGGGCGCGCGGGTGGGTCCTGGGGACCGCCCTGACGGTGCTTCCGCCCCTTCTTCTCCTGCCGCATCATCCAGCGCCAGGCGAACATCGGCGACGCGGTGATCAGCAGCGCGAACGACGCCCAGATGATCATCGCCGGGTGGGCGTTGCCGTAGACGAAGCCCGCGGCGATCGAACCGGCGAAGATCGCCATGAAGTACCAGTGGTACCGGAAGGTCCCGAACCAGGTGTCCGGGCTCGCGGAATCGCCCTTCGGGGTGACCACGAACTTGCTCTTGCGACGCAGGACGGAGTCGATCAGCGCCTTCGCGTAGAGCGGCGCCGACAGCGCGGACATGATCATGCCGGCCACACCGCCGGAGCCCTCGGGCTCGTGCGGCGAGACGTTGTGGCGGCGGTTCCAGACGTAGAGACCGATCTGCAGCGCGGAGGCGTTGCCGTAGAGCATCAGCCAGATCGCCGGGTCGATGTTCACACCCGAGGCGCCGAGGCCCAGGAACAGGGCGCAGCTCAGCGCCGCCAGGATCCAGTTGAGGGCCGACATCGGGTAGAAGATGATCATCATCGTGTAGTTGAAGAGCTTGCTCGGCGGAAGCGAGTACCAGCCCTTCCAGTACTGCTTGAGGATCGTCTCGTACGTCCCTCGCGACCAGCGCATCTGCTGCGTGAAGAAGTCCGTCCAGGCGTTCGGGCCCTCACCGACGGCCAGCACGTCCGGCGTGTAGACCGAGCGCCACTTCCTGCCCGTCGCCGGGTTCTTGTGGCGGTGGATCTCGAAGCCGGTCGCCATGTCCTCGGTGATCGAGTCGTACAGGCCGCCGATCTGCTTCAGCGCCTTGATGCGTACGGCGTTGGACGTGCCGACGAACATCGGGGAGCCGTAGGCGTTGCCGGCCCGCTGGATCAGGGCGTGGAACAGGAACTGCTGCGACTCGGCGGCCTTGGTGATCGGGTTGTCGTAGTTGCCGTAGACCTGCGGGCCGATCACGAAGCCGACGTTCGGGTCGCGGAAGAAGCCGAGCATCCGCTCCAGGTAGTTCGGCAGCGGCACGTGGTCGGTGTCGACCGAGGCGAAGTAGTCGTAGTTGTCGCCGTGCGCGTCCAGCCAGGCGTTGTAGTTGCCGTGCTTGGTCTTCGCGCGGTGCGGGCCCTTGGGCATGTTCCACTTCGCGACGCCCTTGCGGGAGAAGTGGTGCACGCCGAGGCGCTCGCAGACCTCCCGGACCTCGGGGTCGTTGCCCTCGTCGAGCAGCCAGACGTGCATGAGGCCGCGGTGGCGGATCTTGACCGCGGCTTCGAGGGTCTTCGTCACCATCTCCAGCGGCTCCTTGCCGGGCACGAAGGAGGTGAGGAAGGCCACTCTCGTACCGGTCTCGGGCACCACCGGGATCGGGTCGCGGGCGACCAGCGTGGCGTGCGCGTTCGACAGCACGTTCATGCAGCGGAAGAGCTCGATCAGACCGATCGAGACCAGCATCACGATGTCGAGCGCCGGCAGGAAGCCGAAGGCCGGGTAGTCGCGTTCGGTCCAGTGCGCCGGCTGGAGCAGCCAGACGAGCAGGACGAGCGAGAGCAGTGGCGCGGCGCCCAGCATCAGGGCAGCGCGCAGCCGGTGCGGCTCCTGCGAGAGCAGCGAGCGGTACTGCACCTTGTACGGCTGGGCCGGATCGGGCTGTGTGAGAGGCCCCGCAAGCCTGCTGTAGTGCTCGTAGTCGTATCTCGGCAGTGTCTTCTTGATTCTCCGGAAGCTGCCGGTCCGAGTCTGTGACGGCACCCTCAGTTGGGTGGTCTCGGACGGATCGGAGTTCTGCCGGGCGCCCGTCGGCGTCGACGTCATGAGTCTTCCCCCCACACGCGAACCATCGCGTGCTCGTTGTTCCGTTCGCCTGCTCATGTCCCCCTAGACATTCACAGGCGCATCAACAGCAGGCCCCCGCCACCACATCATCCACATACCCTATAGACACGGCGCACCGGCCTTCCGGTTGCATGATGCCCCCCTCGACATCCGTTCATGAACGGGGCCCCTATTCCCCGCCTTCGCACGCAACCGGTTCCAAGCCCCCAACTGCGCTGTAACCGCAGCCTCTTGTCGCCCAGGGTTCTATGCCGTTCACCATGATCGCAAGATGCGAAACATGGTGTTTACCGGTCATACGCGCTCATTGGGGTGTCTGATGGTCTCGTTCGGTGTGGTTGCGGTCAAGCGCGTACGGATGTTGCCGAAGTGTTCCCTTATCGAGTCCTCGGCCCTGGTCGCGTCGCCGGAGCGCACCGCGTCGAGGATCTCCCGGTGCTGCCGGCAGGTGACCTTCGGATCCTGCGGCAGCCCCACGAGATCCGTGCGTACGCGGTGGAAGGCGTCCCAGAAGGCCTCCAGGAGTTCGCTCAGCAGCAGGTTGCCCAGGCCCCGGTAGAGGGTGGCGTGAAAGGCGCGGTCGGTGTCCGCGAGACCGGTGCCCGCGGCCGCCTCCGCGTCCATACGGTCCACCAGGGCGTCCAGTTCGGCGAGATCGTCCGCCGGGACCTTGCCCGCGAGCCGGACGATCAGCCCGGTCTCCACGGCCTCGCGCAGCTGCAGGAGCTGGAGCAGGCTGTCCTCGCCCCGGTAGTGCCCGGCGACCGTGCGGAAGGCGAGGCCCTCGATCATCGGGGCCATGGACATCGGTCCCACGTAGGTGCCGAAGCCGTGCCGGATCTCGACGATGCCCATCGCCTGGAGCGCCTTCAGCGCCTCGCGCACGGAATTGCGGCTGGCGCCGAGCAGCTCCATGAGCTCGGGCTCGGTCGGAAGTACGGCGCCCGAGGGCAGCCGGCGGTCGATGATGAGCTTCTTGATCCGCTCCTGGAGGTCGCGCGCCATGGCCAGAGGGTAGCGGGCCGAAAGGGTTCGGCCATACGCGATGAGGTTTCGGCCGGATGCGAAGAGGCCCCTCGCGATGACGAGGAGCCTCTTCGGTGGTGCGCCGCCAGGGACTCGAACCCCGGACCCGCTGATTAAGAGTCAGCTGCTCTAACCAACTGAGCTAGCGGCGCGTGCTGCTCTGCAGATCTTACCTGGTGTGGGGGAGTGCCCCGGCCCTTCACTCAGGCCTGCGGGCCGGTGGGGGTTGATCGCGCAGTTCCCCGCGCCCCCAAAGGGCAAGGCCGTGAAGTTACGGGTCTGGTGTGGTTGTCCATGGCGTCGTGATCTGCGGGTTCACCGGACGCGAGGA
>NZ_JAPWHT010000033.1:0-39751 GCF_027270795.1 Streptomyces sp. ActVer | reverse complement strand
GCGCCGCCGAGGTCCCCGTCGTGACGGGCGACACCAAGGTTGTGGGCCGGGGTGCGGCCGACAAGGTCTTCATCAACACCACCGGAGTCGGGCAGCGCCACCATGCGCTGCGCCCGTCCGCCGCACTGGCCCGCCCCGGCGACGCGATCCTGCTCTCCGGACCGATCGGGCTGCACGGCACCACCGTGCTGTCCACCCGCGAGGGCCTCGGCTTCGAGAGCGACATCGCTTCCGACAGCCGGCCCCTGCACCGGATCGTTCACGCCTTGGCGCCACTCGGCCGGCACGTCCACACGCTGCGCGACCCGACCCGCGGCGGACTGGCCGCCGCCCTCAACGAGATCGCGCGCGACGCGTCCATCGCCCTGGAGGTCGAGGACAGCTCCATCCCCGTGCCGGACGCTGTCGCCTCCGCCTGCGACCTGCTCGGCCTCGACCCCTTGATCGTTGCCAACGAGGGCTGCCTCGTTGCGTTCGTCTCCCCCACGGCTGCCGACGAGGCCCTCGCGGCCATTCGCTCAGTCCCCGAGGGCTCGGACGCCGTGCGAATCGGGGAAGTCCTGCCGGACGGACCTCCCGGACGGGTGGTCCTGCGCACACTGGTCGGAGCGCGGCGCGTGGTGGACATGCCTCTGGGGGAGCAACTCCCCCGAATCTGCTGACCGTTGACCGTCGCCGGCCTCGGTACGGGCGCAGGTCTGCGCGGCCGGAACGGGTGCCGGCCGCGCAGACGACGTGCGATGCGGAACGCATGTTCAGGCGTTGCGCACGGGAATGGTCCTGGTTCCCGTCTTCGCCTCCGGAACCGGGACCGTGATCGTCAGGACTCCGTCCTTGTACTCCGCGGTGGCGTCGTCACCCTGTGCCCCGGCCGGGAGCCGGACCGCACGGGTGAACGTGCCGTAGCGGAACTCCGTGTGGTGCTTCTCGGTCGTCTCCTCGCCTCGCTCGGCGCGCAGCGTCAGGACGCCCTCCGTGACGCTGATCTCGGCGTCCTTGGCGGGGTCGATGCCGGGCAGCTCGGCCCGCAGGACGTACGTCCCGTCGGTCAGGCGCTCCTCGATACGGATGCCGTGCAGGCCCGGAGCCGTGTGCACACCGGGGAATCCGGTCTCGATCCAGCCGAACAGTTCGGGCAGCAGCGGCCAGCCCGGCAGCCGCTCGATCATGCCGCTCATGTCACCCTTCTTTCCTGTGTCGTGTCCGCTCTGCTGTTCCTCCTTCTCCACTTCCAGCCTCGTGCGGCAGGGGCCCGACGCGCGTGGGCCGAACGGCCCCCGTGAGGCCAGGTCGGGCCCTGTCCGACGGCAGGTCGCCCGTATCTGTCACCCCACGGTCAGGTCCGGCCGGACGAGCGTACCCGACCTGCCGTGGACGATCTCGTACGCCGCGTCGAGGGCACCGATCGCGGCCAGCCCTCCCGTGCGTTCGACGAACCGGGCGGCTGCCTCGGACTTCGGCCCCATCGAACCGTCGGGGAATCCACCCTTGCGCAGTTCGGCGGGTGTTGCGTCGAGGACCGGCCGCTGGTCCGGGGTGCCGTAGCCGGCGTAGACGTTCGGCACGTCGGTGAGGATGAGCAGGAAGTCGGCCCGCAGCTCCTCGGCGAGCAACGCCGCGGTGAGGTCCTTGTCGATGACGGCTTCGGCTCCCGACAGCGCTCCGGTGTCGTCGTCGGTGGTGACGGGTACGCCGCCACCACCGGCGCAGATCACCAACGTGCCGTTGCTCAGCAGTTCGTGGATGGTGTCGGCCTCCACGACCCGCTCGGGCACCGGGGAGGCGACGACGCGCCGCCACCCCTTGGTGTCCTCGGCGATGTGCCAGCCGCGCTCACGGGCGAGTGCCCGCGCCACTGCCCGGGGGTACACCTGGCCGACGAACTTCGTGGGGTGGTCGAAGCCGGGGTCGTCCGCCCGTACGAGCGTGTGGGTGACGAGGGCCGCGATCCGGCGTCCGGGCAGGGCGTTGTGCAGGGTACGGGCCAGCAGCGAACCGATCAGCCCCTGCGTCTGGGCACCGAGCAGATCCAGGGGATACGGGGCGCTCAGGGCGGGATCGTCGGCGCTCTCGACGGCGAGCAGACCGATCTGGGGACCGTTGCCATGGGTGACGACGATCTCGTGCTCCTGGGCCAGGGCGGCGATGGCGTTGGCCACGCGGTCGATGTTCGCCTGCTGGACGGCCGCGTCGGGGCGTTCGCCCCGGTGCAACAGGGCGTTGCCGCCGAGGGCGACGACGATACGCATGGCTCAGTCCTCCAGCGTGGCGACGAGTACGGCCTTGATGGTGTGCAGCCGGTTCTCCGCCTGGTCGAAGACGATCGAGGCAGGTGAGGTGAAGACCTCGTCGGTGACCTCCAGGGCGTCCAGGCCGTAGTTGCGGAGCACGTCTCGTCCCAGGCGGGTGCGCCGGTCGTGCAGGGCGGGCAGGCAGTGCATGAACCTGACATCGGGGTTGCCGGTGGCCGCCAGCGTCTTGTCGTTGACCTGGTAGGGCAGCAACAGTTCGATGCGCTCTCCCCAGGTCTCGGCTGCTTCGCCCATCGAGACCCAGACGTCGGTGTGCAGGAAGTCGGCGCCGCGCACTGCGGTCTCGACGTCCTCGGTGAGGGTGATCCGGGCTCCGCTGCGTTCGCCGATCGACCGGCACGTGGCGACCAGGTCGGGCTCCGGCCACAGCGCCCCGGGCGCGGCGATCCGTACGTCCATGCCGAGCAGCGCACCCATCGACAGCAGGGAGTTGCCCATGTTGTTGCGGGCGTCGCCGAGATAGCAGTAGCCGATGTCCGGCAGTGGCTTGCGGCTGTGCTCGCGCATGGTGAGGACGTCGCACAGGCTCTGCGTGGGGTGCGCCGTGTCGGTCAGGCCGTTGTAGACCGGGACACCGCAGTGAGCGGCGAGTTCCGTGACGACGGACTGGGCGGAACCGCGGTACTCGATTGCGTCGAACATCCTGCCCAGCACGCGGGCGGTGTCGGCCATGGACTCCTTGGTGCCGACGTGGGTGTCGCCGGGGCCGAGGTAGGTGGTGGCGGCTCCCTGGTCGGCGGCGGCGACCTCGAAGGCGCAGCGGGTGCGGGTGGAGGTCTTGTCGAAGATCAGCGCGAGGTGCTTGCCGGTCAGCCGGGGCTTTTCGGTGCCCGCGCGCCTGACCGCCTTGAGGTCGGCGGCCAGGTCCAGGAGGTGGTGGATCTCGGAGGCGGTGAAGTCGAGTTCGCTCAGGTAGGAGCGGCCTCGCAGGTTCGGGGTCATGTCTGTTCCTCGCTCTGGCGTGGCGGGCATGGCCGGTCAGGCGACCGGATCGCGTTCGATCGGGCAGCTCATGCAGCGCGGGCCCCCGCGCCCCCGGCCGAGTTCGGCGCCGGCGATGGTGACGATCTCGATGCCCTGCTTGCGCAGATAGGTGTTGGTGGTGACATTGCGCTCGTAGCCGACGATGACGCCGGGGGCGAGTGCGAGGAAGTTGCTGCCGTCGTCCCACTGTTCGCGCTCGGCGTTGCGGATGTCCTGCGGCGCGGAGAGCATCCGGACCTTGTCCAGGTCCAGGGCCTCGGCCAGAGCGGTCGCCAGATCGGTGTTCGAGGTGACCGCGAAGCCGGTCTCGTGGGCGCTGCTGGGTCGCAGCGTCCACGAGCGCAGGGAGTCGGCGAGGCCCGGGTAGATGGTGAAGGCGTCCCGGTCGACCATGGTCACCACGGTGTCGAGGTGCATGTAGGCACGGGCGGCGGGAAGTTGGACGGCGATCAGACGGTCGGCCGTGCCGGCGGCGAAGAGGCGGGCTGCCAGGTTCTCCACGGCCTGGGCCGTGGTGCGCTCGCCCATGCCGACCATGACGGCTCCGTTGCCCAGGACGTGGACGTCACCGCCCTCGAGGGTGGCCGGGCCCCCGGCCACCCCGTCCATGATCGGTTCGGGGGCGGCTCCGGCGAACCTGGGATGGAAGCGGTAGATCACTGCGGAGTGCAGGCTCTCCCGCCGCCGGGCGGGCTTGGCCATGGGGTTGACCGAGAGCTGGTCGTAGATCCAGCAGGAATTGTCTCTTGGGAACAGGTGGTTGGGCAGTGGGGCGAGAACGAAGTCCTCGGAGTCCAGCGCGTTCCAGACCAGGCTGTCCGGGCTGGCGAGCGGCAGGTCGCTCCTGAGGAGCCCGCCGATCAGAAAGCCGGCCAGGGTCTCGCCGTCCAACTCGGCACACAGTTCCCGTACCGGATCCGCCAGAGCCGGGCCGACAGTGGCCGAGGTGACGACCTGGTCCAGGAGCCAGGTGCGGGCAGTGGGTATGTCGAGGGTCTGGGCGAGCAGTTCCGCGAAGTAGTGCACACGGACGCCCTGGTCGCGCAGGGCCTGGGCGAAGGCGTCGTGTTCCTCACGGGCCCGCTTGGCCCACAGGATGTCGTCGAAGAGCAGTGCGTCGACGTTGCGGGGGGTCAGTCGGGAGAGTTCGAGTCCGGGGCGGTGGAGGATCACCTGGCGGAGGCGGCCGACTTCGGAGTCGACGTGGAAGGTGCTCATGGCTGGGGCTCCTTGGAGGCCGGGGTCGTCAGTCGTGGTGGCTGGTGAACTTCCGCGGACCCGGGGTCCGGCTCTCGCGGGTTCCGCGGGTGATCCGCTTGGCCGGTGCCGGGGTCTCCGGTGCCCTGGCCTCGGGCTCGTCGGCCGAGGGAATCGCCGTCGGCCGCTGCGTGCCCCGCTCGCCGTACTCACCCCGGCCGCGCTTCAGCCAGACGTAGACCGGCAGCCCCAGCAGGAGCACGAACAGCCCGTAGTAGACGGTCTGGTAGCCGCTGCCCTGGATCGACCAGTAGGAGAAGGCCATCGCCAGCACGGAAACGGTGACGTCCCGCGCGAGCCGCCGCTTGCCGAGGCTTTCCCGGCCGCGCACCAGCAGCCAGTACAGCTGGGCGGCGGCGGAGAACAGATACGGGATCACCGCGGTGAGCACGCTCAGCAGCACGATCTTGGTGAAGACATCCTCGAAGCGCGTGTAGCTGAACACCGTGATCAACGAGGCGAGGACGGTGGACGCCACGATGCCGAAGACCGGGACGCCGCCGGCACCACGCAGCTTCGCGAAGGCCCCGGGGAAGAGTCCGTCGCGGGCAGCGGCGTACGGCATCTCGGCGCAGATCATGGTCCAGCCGTTCAGCGCGCCGATACCGGAGATGATCGCGGCCACGGCCACGGCGTCGCCCGCCCAGGTCCCGCCGAAGATGTTGTTCGCGGCGTCGGTGAACGGTGCGGTGGATGCGCCCAGTTCGCCGTGCGAGACCGTGCCGAAGACGGCGAGGGTGCCCAGGATGTAGATGACGGCGCAGGCCAGGGTGCCGTACACGGTGGCGCGCGGCACGTTGCGTCCGGGCTCGCGTACCCGCCCGGCGACCACGGAGGCGGCTTCCAGGCCCAGGTAGCTGAACAGGGCGATGGCCGCCGCCGCCGAGATCGCGCCCAGCGCGGACTGCCCACTGGCGTTGAAGGTGCCGAAGTTGTCCGGGTCGATGAACAACAGACCGATCGAGGCCATGAAGACCAGCGGAATGAACTTCAGGACGGTCGTGACCACCTGGAAGGCACCCGTGTTCTTCGCGCCGGTGAGGTTGATCGCGGCGGGGATCCACAGGCCGACCAGGGCGATGAGCACCGAAGTCCCGGTGCGGTGACCGGTGTTGACGAAGACCTCGACGTACCCGACCCAGGCCACCACGATGGCGGCGTTGCCCGCCCAGGCGGTGATCCAGTACGACCAGGCGTTGAGGAACCCGGCGAACTCACCGAAGGCCTCTCGGGCGTACACGTACGGACCTCCGCTGCCCGAGACCCGATTGGACAACGACCCGAAGGTCACCGCCAGTGCCAGAGCTCCGAGGGTCACGGCGACAAAAGCCACCAGCGAGATCGGCCCGTACGGTGCGAGAGCCGACGGGAGCGCGAAGACTCCGGTGCCGATGATGCTGCCGATCACCAGCGCGGTCGCCGCCGGAAGTCCGAGCGCCTGTTGTCTGTCGGGGGGTTGGGCCACCGCCCCCGTGCCGTCGGCATGTTCGGGTCCTCGCTCGGTCGCGGACATGGCTGCGCTCCTTCATCTGACCGTTCCAGCAGGGGAGTTGATCTGAGACCGATCCTGCTGCGCGGAAGCATCCGCGGTCAGTGGCCACGTGTCCCCCGGCGGGACCGTTGGTCCCTACGACCCCGTCCCGATCGGCCCATCGATGACAGGGGCGCGCCCCGCACCAGCCGGGTGCGGGGCGCGTGGCGCGGGCGTTCAGGAGGAGAGGTCCACCCCGTAGATCGTGCGCCCGCCGACCAGTTCACGACCGGTGACCAGCTCGGCCTCGATGCGTACGAAGACTTCCTCGGGCGCGGCGACCCAGGAGCGCGGGCCGGTCAGGGACAGCCGCCTGTGCTCGGCGGCATCGGTGACCACGGTGGCGTGTCCGGTGACGACGACGCTCCAGCCGGAGTGCGCGACGGCGTCGAGCTCGTCCGCCTCGAAGGCGACCACCGCACCGTCGACAGCGCGGGACAGTTCCGAATCCGCCGCGGTGCGGAGCAGCACGGCGGAATCACCGTCCAGGGCGAAGTTGACCGGCAGGACCGCGGGCAGGGCGTGACGGGTATGGACAATGCGGCCGACGGGCGCCCCGGTCAACAGACGCAGACACTCCTGCCGGTCGAGTTCGCGGAATCCGTCGTTGGGATGCATCGGACGCTCCAGCTCTCACGTGGTGCAGCGGTATGTGTCCCATGCTGTGCGCCGGTGGCGGCGGGGACGAGAGCCCACCGGTCCACGACTGCCGGAGAGTGGCCCCGGCGGTGTCGCCCGCGGGCACGCGCCTGAGCATTTCGCCGTTACGTCGTGGGACGGCCCGGGCCCTCCCACGACGTAACGGCCGTACCGGCCGCGTCTCCGTTCACACCGCTCGCGGCATCAGCGCACCGTGATCGAGCGCCCGGTGATGTCGGCGAGGTCGATACACACCCACGTGTTCCGCTCGCCGCCCGCCCATGGGCCGCTGTACGCCCGCTCCTCCAGCCGGCGTACGGCGTCGGGCTCGGTCACCTCGCGTGCGCGTCCGCGCACGAGCACGCTCCAGCCTCGGCTGAGCGCCTCGTCGATGTGGTCGACCTCGAAGGCGACCTGGTGCCCGGCGGCGGCCGCGGGCGCCGAGCCGGGAGCGGTCCGGAAGATGACCGCATCGTCGACGACGCTGTAGTTCACAGGGACGACGACTGGGCCGGTGGGCGTGGACGTGGCGAGTCTTCCGACACCATGCGTCGACATCCGTGCGCGGCACTCCTCGGTGCTCATCTCCACGAGCTTCGGGTGACCGGCGGCCCGGCCTACACCGGGCGGCAGGTCGACGTCACCACCGCGCAGAGCGGTGACCGTGGTCTCCAAGGCGTCGGCGAGCCGGATGAGGACGCCGGTGCCGGGCGTGGCGGTGGACTGTTCCTCCAGGTACTGGAGGTAGCTGGGGACCGTACCCGCCCGCTCGGCGGTCTCCTGCCGGGTCAGGCCGAGTTCCCCTCGGCGCTGGGCGATGCGCCGCCCGATGTCGCCCCGTGCGGCGTCCGCCGCCGAGGACGCCGTGTTCGGTGGTGTGTGTTCCGGCATTACCGGTCACTTCCTCCTGTCAGGACGCCCTGACCGTCAGAACGTCGTGCGGCTGCCCGCCGAGGACGACTTTGAGCGCGCCGGTGTCGGCGGCCCGGGAGAAGACGTCGTACGCCTCTTCCATCTGGTCCAGCTGGAAGGTGTGGGTGACCATCGACGAGGCGGGCAGACGGCCCCCTGCCATCATGCGCAGCAGCGTCGGCGTGGAGGACGTGTCGACCAGCCCGGTGGTGATCGTCACGTTCTTGATCCACAGGTCTTCGAGGTGCAGCAGGGCGGGCTTGCCGTGCACACCGACGTTGGCCACGTGTCCGCCCGGCCGCACCATGCGCGTGCACGTCTCGAAGGCTTCCGGGACTCCGACCGCTTCGACGACGACGTCGGCCCCGAGGCCTTCGGTGAGGTCGGCGACCAGCGATTCGGCCTCGCCCGCGACCGCCACGGCGTCGGCGCCGAGGTGCTTGGCCGCCTCCAGCCGGGCCGGGGCGAGGTCCACGGCGATGATCTTCTCGGGGGTGTACAGCCGGGCGGTGGCGATCGCGGCGAGGCCGATGGGACCGGCGCCCACGACGGCGACGGTGTCTCCGGGCCGTACGCGGCCGTTGAGCACACCCACCTCGTAGGCCGTGGGGAAGATGTCGGCCAGCAGCACGGCGTCCTTGCTGTCCAAGGCGCCTGGAAGCAGGTGCGTGGACAGGTCGGCGTGGGGCACGCGGACGTACTCGGCCTGCGTGCCGTTGATCAGGTGGCCGAGGATCCAGCCTCCTCCGCCGCGGCACTGCCCGTACGATCCCTCCCGGCAGAAGCGGCAGCGGCCGCACGCCGTGATGCACGAGACGAGCACCCGGTCGCCGGGACGAACGGTGCGTACGTCGCTGCCGACCTCGACGATCTCGCCGACGGCCTCGTGGCCGAGGACCGTTCCCGGACGTACCTCGGGTACGTCGCCCTTGAGGATGTGCAGGTCCGTTCCGCAGATGGTGACGGTGTCGACGCGGACGACCGCGTCGGTGGCGTCCTGGATGCCGGGGTCCGCGACATCCTCCCAGGCGGACTGTCCGGGGCCGTGGAAGACGAGTGCCTTCATGACGATCCCTTTCCTCGGTGTGCCGGCCGGTCGTGGTGACCGCTTCGATGCGAGGCCCCGGTTGCGGCCAACCGGTACCGCCCCACATGTCCAGCCTGACCGGGATGGATGCCGCCCGCATGGGCTGGTCGGTCCCCACCTCAGGAAGACCGGCAGGGCCGGTTCGGGCCGTTCGGCGGCAGGCGGGGCCCATCAGCCCCTGCAGAGCCGTGCCCAGGTACCGGACAGTGGGCGGCACGAACGCTGAGAACCATGCCGAAGGAGGCGGGAGCCATGAGGCACCGCATCGTGAGCGAACTGATGACAACCGAGGTCGTGAGCGTGCGGCAGGACGCGTCTTTCACGGAAATCGCCAAACTGCTCGCTGAGCACGACATCACCGCCGTTCCGGTCGTGGACGACGGCGACCGCCCCGTCGGAGTGGTGTCCGAGGCGGACCTGCTGCGCAGGGAGGCAGGCCGACTCGACACGGCGGCGGGGCCCGGCCTCGACCCTTGGCCCGCCGAACCGGCCAGGGCCGAAGCGACCACGGCTGGTGGGCTGATGACCAGCCCGGCCGTCACCGGCCGTCCGGAGTGGACGGCGGCCGAGGCAGCCCGGACGATGGAACGGAATCGTGTCAAGCGACTGCCGGTGGTGGACGCGAGCGGCCGGCTGATCGGCTTGATCAGCCGTGGCGACCTGCTGCGGGTGTTCCTGCGCGGGGACCGCGCCATCCGCGAGGAGATCACCGGGGACATACTGGTGCACACGCTGGGCATCCCGCCCACAGCGGTGACCGCTCACGTCGTGGACGGCCGGGTCACCCTGCGCGGAACCGTTGAGCGCAGGACCACCATTCCCGTGGTCGTACGGCTGTGCCGCAGCGTGGACGGCGTGGTCGAGGTCTCGGAACACCTGGATCACCGGGTCGACGACACGGACGGTTCGGCATCGGGCATCGACTCCTCGCGACGTGACCAGCTGTCGCCCTGACGAACCGCCGGACCGGCACGCGGCAGTGCGCCGCGACGGCCTCCTCGTCCATACTCCTCACCCCGAGAAGAGTCCCCCGATGGGCCCGGAGGGGTACCGAACGGCCCTACCTCCCGCGTGGCCGTCCGGGTTCTCCTGAGCGCATGAACGAACTCGGACCCCAGCCATTGCCCTGTCTGAGAGCACGCGTCGTCGGCAGCACCACTGTCGTGCGGCTGTGCGGCGAGATCGACATTCTGACCGCGGCGCCGTTGTCGGTGCGTCTCGATGCCCTGACCGCCGGCCCGAGTCCCGAGCTGGTGCTTGACCTGCGACCCGTAACGTTCATCGACTGCAGTGGTCTGGCGGCGCTGTGCCGCGCCCGGAAACGCACAAGGATCCGGGGCGGGCGGCTTCGCCTCGTGACCGGCAGCCCGAGCATTCTGCGGTTGCTGCGCCTGACCGATCTGGCTCGCGCCTTCGAGGTGTACCCGCGCCTCTCCGACGCTCTCGCCGGTACTCCGGGCAAGGGCGACGCCCTGGCCTCCACGGCCGGATGACCGTGCGGCGCATGCCGCCGAACGGGCCGGGGTGAAGAACGGGCCGCCCCGCCCTGCCGGCCGAGGGTGATCCAGCAGTCACTTCGGGCCTCGCCGCCGCACGTACTCATTCTCGTTCTCGGAACCCCGGCGGCGGACACGATGTCCGCCGTCCGCGGGCTCCACGCGGCGAGCGAGGTGGGGTTCGACACCCATGCCCGCGTTCCCCGGCGCGATCAGAGCGGGCGGCGACCGGCACGCGTGAGGGCTCCCGGATCCTCTGGCCGTCGCGAACGCACCTCACCTCGCTGGACCCCCGCTCCGGGCGGTGACTCAGTCATGGGCGATGACAGCCACCGGGCAGGCCACACGGTGCATCGCCTGGCGAACCACCCGTCCCATGTGACTCCCCGTCGTCGCAAGGCGGATTCTGCGGCCCACCACGAGCAGACCCGCGCCCCGTGCGGCATGCGTCACCGTGGGTGCGGGGCGGCCGCGGCACGTATGCACCTGGACATCCACCGACGGATACTTCTTCCGCCACGGGTCGATCAGCTCGGCAAGCGCCCGCTCGGTGTCCCGTCGGCCCGGCGCGTCACCCTCCTGATTCGGGCCGCCCAGCCTGTGCGGGGGCTGCCACGCGTGGATGACGGAGAGGGTGGCACCGCGGTGTTCGGCGGCCTGCAGGGCGAAATCGAGCAGCTCGCCGCACTCGTGCTTCGGGTCCAGAGCGAGCAGTACTTCGCGGTACGGCGTGCTGACGCAGGGGCGGCCGCGGTCATCGGGCACGTGTTCGCGTGCCGCCGTCCAGTCGGCGCGCACCAGCACGACCGGCTGCCGCACCTGGGCCACCGACGCCCATGACACGGAGCCCATGAAGAAGGCGCCCAGTCCGCCCAGCCCCTGGTTGCCGAGGACCAGCAACTCCGCCTTCTCCGCCTCGGCCGCCAACGCCGGAACCGGAAACCTGTTGATCCGTTCCGCGCTGACGCGCAGCCGCGGGTGGGCTTCGCTGACCTGGTCCAGGGTGGTGCGCAGGATTCCGCGCGCCCGGTCCCCCGGCATCCTCGGCTCCGGCAGGGCCGACGGTTCGTCATCGCTCGGCAGTCCCTCCCAGGCGTGTACGAGTCGCAGCGACCGCCCGCGGAGCAACGCCTCCCGGGCCGCCCAGTGCGCCGCGGCGACGCTCTCGCGCGAGCCGTCCAGGCCCACCACGATCGGCTTGGGCATCGTCCTCACCTCCCTACCAGCAGCGTCTCGCAACCCGAGACGTGCTTGGCGTGCGGCCGGCCCACCGGACATCGAACGCAGGCCGGCTCTCCTGCGTGGCCCGGCTCTTGTGCCACCCGCCCCGCGCCCTCGGGCGTACATCGATCCCGGCCCTCCCTGGTGTGCCCATGGGCGGCACGGATCCGGCCGGGTCGGACGGCTCACACGTGCTCGACGCCGGTCGGTGTCTCGTCGAACACCCAGGGGAACTCCGCCGCCCGGGCGTCCGGCGGCGGCTGAAGCACGGTGACCACGGGGCACGCGGCGTGCCGGACGCACTCACGCGCCACGGCGCCGAGAGCGGGCATGGTGATGTCCTCGCGCGGCCCCCTGCCGAGGGCGAGCAGCAGTGCGTGTCGGGCGTGACGCAGCAGGACCGGGGCGGGAAGCCGTGCACGAGCAACGTGCTGATCTGCGCCTCCGGGTCCGGTTCGAGGGGCCGGGCCACGGTCTCGCCCAGGGTCGACGTCGCCCGGCGCCGCTCCTCCTCCGGTGTGGGCAGCCCGGCGGCGGGTGCGTAGGGAGCGCGCAGTGGCGTACTCGGCAGCCAGGCGTGGACGGCCACCACACGGGTCCGCAGCAGTCCTGCCCTGGCTGTCGGCCACCGCGGGGCGGCAAGTGTGGCGGCCGAACCGTCGACGCCCACGACCGCACCCCCGTAGGCCAGTTCCTCCATGACGTTCCCTCGCGATGTCTTCGTCCCGCCGCCCCGATCACCCCTTGACCAAAGCCCTAGGGGCCCGGGATCCGGTGGAACCCGATGCGATCGTCGGGCCGCCGAACCCCGTACGGCCGTGGCCTAGTGTCGGGCGGTCTTCCGCAGGCGCCGGAAGGCCAGTTCGGCGAGGAGCACCGTGGAGGCCGTGGCCAGGCACAGTGCCCATTGCGTCACGTTCAGCGGAACGGTGCCGAAGACCGTGCGCGCCCATGGCACGTGAACGGCGACGACCTGCACGACCAGGACGGCGGCCAGGCACAGCCACAGGGTTCGGTTGCGGAACTGGTGGCGGCCCAGGAGAGGGCCGTCGTCCGCGCGTGCGTTGAGGGCGTTGAACAGCTGGAACAGGACGAACGTGGTGAAGGCCATGGTCAGCGCGGTGTCCGTGCCGGTGCGCTCCCGGGCGAGGGCAAGCAGCGTCACAGTGCCCGTGGCCATTACCGCACCGGCTCGTGTGACGGCGGCCAGCCGGCGGACGCTCAGGATGCGCTCGCCCGGGTCCCGGGGCGCGCGACTCATCACGTCGTTGTCGGCCGGATCGACGGCGAGCGCCATCGCGGGCGGCCCGTCCATGATGATGTTGATCCACAGGAGCTGGGCCGCGGTGAGCGGGGCGGGGAGCCCGGCCAGGGAGGCCCCGAGCAGGGCCAGGATCGCGCCGATGTTGGTGGCCAGCTGGAAGCGGACGAACTTGACGATGTTGTCGTAGATGCTGCGGCCCTCCCGGACCGCGCGCACGATCGTGGAGAAGTCGTCGTCGCTCAGCACCATGTCGGCGGCTTCCTTGGCCACGTCCGTGCCGGTGATCCCCATGGCCACCCCGATGTGGGCGGCGCGCAGCGCGGCGGCGTCGTTCACGCCGTCGCCGGTCATGGCGACGATGTGGCCCCGCTTGGTCAGGGCGCGGACGATCGTGACCTTGTGCTCCGGCGCGACGCGGGCGAACACGCCGACTCCGTCGATGCGTTCGGCGAGCTGATCAGCCGTCATCCGCTCCAGTTCCGCGCCGGTGACGACCTCGCCGGCAATGTCCAGCTCGCGGGCGATCGCCGCCGCGGTGTCGGCGTGGTCACCGGTGATCATTTTGACGGCGACACCTGCCGTGCGGCACAGCGCGACTGCGTCCCGGGCCTGTGGCCGGGGCGGGTCGGCGATCCCGGCCACCGACATCAGCGTCAGACCGGGCAGGGCCGCCCGGCCGCCGTGGTCGGGAGCGGCCGGTGTCCTGTCCACCAGGGCGGTGGCCGCTACGAGAACCCGTAGCCCGGTGTTTCCCAGCCTGGAGGCCACAGCGAGGATCTCGCGCCGTCGATCGTCGTCCAAGGGGCGTATGCCGTCTTCGGTCAGAAGGTCGGTGCAACGGTCGAGGACGACGTCGACCGCGCCCTTGACGTGGACGCGGGTGCGACCGTCGGGTTCCCTGTGGAATGTGGCCATGTACTTCACGGCTGCGTCGAAAGGCACCTCGCCGGAACGGGGCCGGTCCGCGCGCACGGTGTCGGCGTCCACACCGGCTTTGGCCGCGAGCACCACCAGTGCGGCCTCGGTCGGATCACCGATGATGCCGCCGTCCGTCACTCGGGCGTCGTTGCACAGTGCGAAGGGCAGTACCGATTCGCGAAGGTCACCGGTGTGCACGCTGTCCTCACCGGCCCGGACGTCGATGGTGCCCGTGGTCCGGTAGCCCTCCCCCGTCACGTCGTGGAGCCTTCCGCCGGCCCAGAGCGCCCGTACGGTCATTTCGTTGAGGGTCAGTGTGCCGGTCTTGTCGCTGCACACCACGGTCGCCGAACCCAGGGCTTCCACCGCTGCCAGCCGCTTGACGATGGCTCCGCGACGGGCCATGCGGGACACGCCCAGAGCCAACGTCAGCGCCAGGACGGCGGGCAGCCCCTCCGGGATCGCGGCGACGGCCAGTGCCACCGACCGCAGGGCGAGGTCCGAGAGCGCCTCGCCACGGACCAGAGAGACCGCGGCGTAGACGACGACGGCCACTCCGCTCAGCAGAGCGAGCCTCCGGCCGAGGCTGTCCATCTGCGTCTGCAACGGACTGGGCGGTTCCACGCCGGTGCGCAGGGCCTCGGCGATCGCCCCCACCGCGGTGTCCATACCGGTGGCAGTGACGATCATCTCGGCACGCCCGCGGGTCAGGGCGGTGTTCATGAACAGCGCGCTCGTCCGGTCGGCCGTCTCCGCCGTCGCCACGCCGGCGCGATCCACCGCCGTCACGCTCTTGGCGACGGGCTGCGACTCTCCGGTCAAGGCTGCCTCGGCCACCTCCACGGATTCGGCGACGGTCAGTCGGCCGTCGGCCGGTATCCGATCACCGGCTTCCAGGAGCACCACGTCGCCGGGTACAAGCGTCCTGGCCTCCACCAGCCGGATCTCGCCGTCACGGCGGACCTTGGCGGTGGGAACCAGCATCTTGCGCAGCGCTTCCAGGCTCCGCTCGGCCCGTCGTTCCTGCAGGTATCCGAGGACGGCGTTGATCTGCAGGACCACGGTGATCACCACCGCGTCCTTGATGTCCCCGATGGCTCCGGCCACAACGGCGGCGATCAGCAGAATGCCGATGAGCCAGTTGCGGAACTGGTCCAGGAACTTCAGCCACTCCGGGCGGCGGGCCGGTTCGGCCAGCTGGTTCGGGCCGCAGGACTCCGCGCGTCGGGAGACCTCCGCCGTGCGCAGTCCGGTATCCGGGTCGACGCCGAGCCGGGCCGCCACCTCCGTGGCAGGGAGCCGGTAGGCCTCGGGCACCAGCAGCGCGGACGGGTCGTCGGACTCCCGGTCCGGCCGCGCTTCCGTGGTCACTCGCCTGTGCATGGTCACTCCCCACCTGAACGGACGACGGTGACAGGGCAGTGGGCGTGGTGCAGCACGGCCTGGCTGACCGAGCCCAGCAGCATCCCCGCGAAGCCGCCCCGCCCGCGCGCTCCGACCACGACGAGCTGCGCCCCGGCGCTCGCCTCGACGAGCGCCGGGCGCGTGCGGGCGCGGACCAGACTGCGGTGCACGGCCACATCCGGATACTTGCTCCGCCGGCCGGACAGCGCCTCGGCCAGCAGCCGCTCCTCCTCGTCCCGGAGCCGGTCCTCGTCGTACGTCACGAACGGTGGGTCGCCGGGGCCGTCGTAAGCGCGTTCCGTCCGGGTGTTCCACGCGTGCAGAGCAAGCAGATCCGCCCCCCGCATCGATGCCTCGGCGAAGGCGAACTCAATGGCGGGTTCGGCCGCCGGGGAGCCGTCGACCGCCAGCAGCACCGGGCCCTTCGGGTCCGTCCTGCCGCGTACCACCATCACAGGGCAGCGGCCGTGCGCGGCCAGGTGCACGGCCGTCGAGCCGAGCAGCAGACCGCTGAACCTGCCCAGTCCGCGGCTGCCTGCCACGAGGAGCGACGCACTGCGCGACTCGATCTCCAGCACCATCAGTGGCTCACCGAGAACGACTTCTCGGCTGACCTCCACCATGGGTGCGACCTTCTGGGCCCGTCGCTCCGCCTTCGCCATGGTGCCGTCCAGCAGCTCACGCAGCCCGGCCCCGGCCGGGTTCCACGGCGGGCCGCCGGGTGGCACGTGCGCGGCCGGCCAGCCGAAGGCGTGCACCACCCGCAGGCCCACTCCGCGCAGATCCGCCTCATGGGCCGCGACCTCCACCGCGGCCAGGCTGGATGCCGATCCGTCCACTCCCACTACGACCGGGCCTCCCATGCCAACGGTCTCCCCTCTCCGGGCGTGGCCCGGGGCCTGGAGCCGTCGCGCGGTGTGCGGGGTGGCACAGCGGGGACGGCCGCGCACGGGCCAGGACCATCGAACCGGCACTGTCGCCGGACGGCCTTGGCGTCGCTTCCGGTCTCAGCCTCTCCCGGCCCGTCCGCGGCGGTCATGGGGCCGGACGGCTGCGATGGGGCACCGTCCGGCCCTACCAGCGGTGGCCGCCCGGCCAAGACAGTTCAAAGGAAGAGGAAGCGGGGTCGTACCCGCGACGGGACGGCCACCGTTCGTCTTCCGTACCCACATCCGGGGGTGCAACATGACCGGCTCTGTCGTCGTCGGACTCGACGGTTCCCCCGAGAGCATCACCGCCGCTTGGTGGGCGGCCCGCGAAGCGCTGGACCGGCACCTGCCAGTCCTGCTGCTCCACTCCTGGACCACTCAGCCGCTCGACGTGCCCGTCGCCCACGGCGCCCTGTACCACCTCCCCTGCCCCATCGCCGTCGTGCCGCACGGCTGAGGTCGCGCGTCTTCATCCGGTTCCGTCGCGGTCGGTGCGGTTCGTCTCCTCCCGCATCCGGTACCGGATGCGGGAGTCCGCTTGAGGCACAGAATCGAAGAGCACAGTCCCGGAGCGAGGAATGCCATGGACCGTTTCAACCCACGGGGGCCCTTCCGCCGCCTGCTCACCGCGGCCCTGCGTCCGCGGCTGGAACCGGCCCTCCTGGCCGTCACGGCCGCAGCGCTGACGGCCGGCGTCATCGCCTGGCTCATTGGCGCGCCGAGCATCGCCGACTGGTGCTGGGGCCTGGGTACCGTGGCTGCCATCGCGCCCGCGGTGGCCTGGGTGCTGGCCGCCCTGCGGCAGGGGCATGCCGGAGTCGACCTGATCGCGGTCCTGGCGCTCGGCGGCACTCTGGCCGTGCGGGAGTACCTCGCCGGTGCGCTGATCGCGCTGATGCTGGCCACCGGTCGCACCCTTGACGCCATGGCTCAGCGTCGGGCCTCCCACGACCTGCGCGCGCTCCTGGAACACGCGCCCCGGTCGGCCCGCCGCCGATCCGGCACCGAGGTGCGCACGGTGCCACTGACCGAGATCGCTGTCGGCGACCTGCTCGTGGTGGGACCCGGCGAAGTGGTCCCCGTCGACAGCCGGGTGACCGGTGCGACGGCGGTCCTCGACGAATCGGTGCTCACCGGCGAGTCCGTGCACGTGGAACGCCCGGAGGGTGACGCGGTGCGCAGCGGTGTGGTGAACGCCGGCGGCGCCTTCGACCTGCGGGCCACCGCCACCGAGCAGGACAGCGCGTACGCCGAGATCGTACGGATGGCCCAGCAGGCCGGAGCGGAATCCGCCCCCGTGGTGCGCCTGGCCGACCGTTACGCGGGCTGGTTCCTGCCGTTGTCCGTCACGGTGGCCGGGTGGGCCTGGCTGGCGAGCGGTTCCGCGGTGCGGGCGGTGGCGGTCCTGGTGGTGGCCACCCCGTGCCCCCTTCTTCTCGCGGCGCCGGTCGCGATCGTCTCCGGCCTGTCCCGGGCTTCCCGCTGTGGCGTGATCATCCGCGACGGAGGGGCCCTGGAGAGCCTCGGCCGGGCCCGAACCCTGCTTCTGGACAAGACCGGCACCCTCACCGCCGGCCGGCCGCGCGCCCTCGACGTGGCCGCCGCACCAGGCCGGAAACCGACGGAGGTGCTGCGGTGGGCCGCCTCGCTCGACCAGTTCTCACCGCACGTCCTGGCGCACGCCATCGTCGACACGGCGCTCGGTCGCGGACTTGACCTGTCGATGCCCACGGACGTGACCGAGGAACCCGGCCGGGGCGCCACCGGCACCGTCGACGGGCACCGGATGACCATCGGACGCACCAACGCCCGGGGCGAACGGCCGGCCTGGGCCCACGCGGTCGAGAACCGGGCGCTCCTCGACGGGGCGGCCGTAGCCTGGCTCACCGTCGACGGCTGCCTCGCCGGTGCCGTCCTCCTGCGCGACCCGCTGCGCCACGACGCACCCCGGACCCTGCGCCGCCTGCGCGCTGCGGGCATCGAACGCATCGTGATGCTCACCGGCGACCGGACCGAACCCGCCCGCGAGATCGCCGCCGTCCTCGGCCTCGACGACGTGCGCGCCGAGCTCGGCCCGGCCGACAAGGTGACCGCGGTCCGCACCGAACGCGACCTCGCGGTCACCGTGATGGTGGGCGACGGTGTCAACGACGCTCCCGCGCTGGCCGCCGCGGACATCGGCGTCGCCATGGGCGCCCGCGGCTCCACGGCCTCCTCCGAGGCCGCCGACATCATTCTGACCACCGACCGCGTGGACCGCCTCGCCGACGCCACCGTCATCGCCGTACGTGCCCGGCGCATCGCCGTACAGAGCGCGCTCGGCGGGATGCTGATGTCGCTCGCCGCAATGGCCGTGGCCGCCTTCGGCCTGCTGCCCCCGGCCGCCGGCGCGCTGCTCCAGGAAGGCATCGACGTCGCGGTCATCCTCAACGCGCTGCGTGCCCTGCACGTCGACCAGGCCGCGCGCCCCTCCCTCACGCCCGACACCGAAGCCCTGATCCACCGCTTCGCGGCCGAACACGACGACCTGCAGAGCGTCCTCGAAGCCGTACGCGCCGCCGCCGACCAGCTCTCCGACAGCGCCGGTCCGGAAGCACTCGCCGCGGTGGCCGAGGCACACCGGCTGCTCACCGAACGGCTGTTGCCCCACGAGTACGCCGAAGAGCACCAGCTCTACCCCGCTCTCGCGCCCACACTCGGCGGTCCCGAGGCGACGGCCACCATGAGCCGCGCCCACGCGGAGATCGAACGCCTCGCCCGGCGCATCGCCACTCACCTCAGCCTCTCCGAGACCGATGGCCGACTGGCACAGGAGCAGCTCGACGACCTGCGTGCCAGTCTCTACGGGCTGTACACCGTGCTGCGCCTGCACTTCACGCAGGAGGAGGAGAACTACTTCTCCCTCGCACCATGAACAGCCTGCGCGCTCGAACAGGCTTCCGACGAAGGCGGCCGCGGCCCGGGGCGGGCGGATCCACCGAGCACTGTCCCGTGCCCCGGCCCGCACAAATGCCCAGGGGCATGCACAGCCGCGTCGACCGCCCTGGGCCGAACGGCCTTCTTCTCCCTCCTGTCGGCCTCTCCCGGCGTCGCTCCGGCGGCGCTCCACTGGAGATCGACAGCAGTCGAACCCAACAAGGAGGCGCCGCCATGCCCCGCACAGGAGTCGAGAACACCACCCCACAGCCGGCGGCTCCGGACGAACATCGTCTTGAGGTCACCCACATCGGCGGCGACACGTACGCCTTCGAAGTGCGGGGTCACAGGATGCTGGTCGACCAGCCGGCGAACGCGGGCGGCCATGACAGCGGGCCCACCCCCACCGGACTGTTCGCCGCGTCGCTGGCCACCTGCGTCGCTTTCTACGCCGGCCGCTACCTCCGCCGTCATGGTCTGGACGGCGTCGACCTGAGGGTCCGTTCCGAGTTCACGATGGCCGGCGATCGGCCGGCTCGCGTCGGAGCCGTCCGCATCACACTCACCCCGCCACCGGGTCTGTCCGAGCAGCGCCGCACGGCCCTTCTCGCTGTCGCCTCGCACTGCACCGTCCACAACACGCTCCGTCAGCCGCCTGAGATCGAGATCGAACTGGAGCCCTGAGCGCTCGGCTCGCGACTCGCGGCCTCCGGAGCGGGTCCGGCGGTGACGAGAGCGAGGTGCCGGGACTTGCAGGCCGACATCGGCACGTTCGGCAGCGCGCACCGAAGCAGAGCCGCTCGGCCCTGCCACCTGCCCTCTCAGCCCCTGCGGTCCGCGTTCCGTCCCGCTGGACGACAGACACGAAAGCCGAAGGGAACGTGCGCGATGACCGGCATCCAGCGAGCCCCACACACTGCTGTCTGACGTCACCGCCGGCCTGCGGCCGCCGTGAGAAACAGATCGCTTTCGCGGCCTCTGAGCCACCGCCCGGGCACCCGAGGTGTCCGGCCGGCATAGGAGGACAGCAATGGTTCCGCTCATCCTGCTCGCAGCGACCGTACTGGGCGCCTGCCTGATATTCGGATACAGCTCGTTCGTCGTCGGCTTCATCCTGATGGCCGCCGGACTCCTCGGACTCATCACGTTCCTGGGGACGGTCGGCGCCAAGCGGCCCGGTGAACGGGGCTCCGTCGTCGAGGAGCGGCACTATATCGGCAACCCCGACGAGCGCCGCCACTACCACTCCTGACGTCCCTCTGTTCCGCAGAGACGGGACGGCAGATGCGCGGAAGCGCGGTGGTGGAGCGGCGCCAGCGCCGGCTGACGGCATATCTGGACCCTCAGCTGTCCCACCGGTCCTGGCTGGTGAAGCGGTGGCTTCGGGAACCGGAGCCACCGGCATGTGGCTGTGAGTTGTCGTGGATGTGGTGTGGTGAGACTGCCTGGCTCGGCCTGATCGCAGGCCGCCACTGTTCCTGCCTCCAGCCTGCGGGCCGTCAGCCCACCCGCCATGGGGCTGAGAGGCGTGACGGGGATCTGGCCGCCCCGTCACTCACCCGCACCCACCCGGCCGATCGAAACGACAGCCGCACCGGCCAGCGGCCGGACGACGAAAACGTGCGCGGCCGGAGGAATGTACCGGCCACGCACCTTGATGCCGCTTGGCGCGAACGCGCGGTCAGACGTGCCGCACGGGGATGGTCCTGGTGCCCGCCTTCGTCTCCGGCACCGGCACCGGCACCGGCACCGTGATGGTCAGAACACCCTCCTTGTAGTCGGCGGTCGCCTTGTCGCCCATGGCCCCGGCAGGCAGCCGGGGTGGCGCGGGCGACGTCCGCCAGGTGTTCCTCCACACGGATGCCGTGCAGCCCGGGGGCGGTGCGCATACCGGGGAACCCGGCCTCGACCCAGCCGAGCAGGTCGGGCAGCGGCGGCCGGCCCGGCAGCCGCTCGATCATGGCGCTCATGTCACCCTCCCTCTCTCGTTCGCTGCTTCCAGAATCGCGGGCCCGGGCCGGGACGTGTGTGGGCCGACCGGTCCTCAGGGGACCCGGTCGGCCCTGTCGGCCGGTCGTCCGGCCATTCCTCGCGCTGGTGCGGTCGCAGCCGCTACTCACCTCTGCGGGAGTCGGGCGGCGACGTACTCGGTGAGGTCGAGCAGGCGGTTGGTGTAGCCCCACTCGTTGTCGTACCACCCGAAGACCTTCACCAGGTCGCCGTGCGCCTGGGTCAGCGGAGCGTCGAGCACGCACGAGGCGGGGTCGCCGACGATGTCCCGGGAGACGATCGGGGCGTCCGACACTCGCAGGATTCCCTTCAGCGGGCCGTCGGCGGCCTCGCGGAACGCGGCGTTGACCTCGTCCGCGGTCACGGGACGCTCGAGCACCACGCTCAGGTCCGTCAGCGAGCCGTCCTCGACCGGCACCCGCACGGCGATGCCGTCCAGCGTGCCTGCCAGCTCCGGCAGGACGAGGCCCACCGCGCGGGCGGCTCCGGTGCTGGTCGGGATGATGTTCACGGCGGCCGTACGACCGCGACGCGGGTCCTTGTGCGGGCCGTCCAGGACAACCTGGTCGTTGGTGTAACCGTGGATGGTGGTCATCAGGCCCTTGACGAGCCCGAAGTGCTCATCCAGCACCTTCACCATCGGCGCCACACAGTTGGTCGTGCACGAGGCGTTGGAGATCACGTGGTCCCGCTCGGTGTCGTAGACGCCCTCGTTGACCCCCATGACGAGGGTGGCGTCCACTCCCTTGCCCGGTACCGACAGCAGTACCTTGCGCGCGCCGGCCCTCAGGTGCAGTCCGGCATCCTCACGACTGCGGAAGCGCCCGGTGGACTCGATGACCACGTCCACTCCCAGCTCACCCCACGCCAGGGCCGCGGGGTCGCTCTTGGCCGTCACCACGATGCGGTGACCGTCCACCGTCAGCGACGTGTCGTCGTGCTCGACCCTGCGGCGCAGCCGCCCGAAGGTCGAGTCGTACTCCAGCAGATGGGCCAGCGCCGCCGGCGAGGTGAGGTCGTTGACCGCCACCACCTCGACGGCTGTACCGGTCCCGGCCTCCGCGCGCTCCAGCACGCAGCGCAGGTAGTTGCGCCCGATGCGGCCGAAGCCGTTGATCCCTATGCGCACGGTCATGTCCGTCGTCCTCCCCGGTCGGTGTCTGGTGTGCGCTGCCAGCCTGCGGGGCCCGTGCCGAAAGGGGCATGGGCCGTACGGGGACGACGCGGGGGACGTTCGGCCCGTGTACGGGGCCGGGTCGCGGCCGGCTCATCGGCTGGGCGGTGGCACCGGGACCGAGCAGGAACCGACCCACCGCCACGATGCGTACGGACCGTCGCCAGAGCGGGACCAGGTGGCCGCAGTTCGGGACCACCGGCCCATGGAGGACGTGACCGCGCCGGCGCGAAGCTCGGAGCGAGTACCGGCGGCCGCTGCCGCCATCCGTCGTACCGGACCCGGAGGTATCTCCCATGCTTCGCCCCATCACCGTCGGCCTGGACGGCTCTCCCGAGAGCCTGGCCGCAGCCGACTGGGCCGCCCGCGAGGCTCAGCGCCGCGGCCTGCCGCTGCACCTGGTCAACGCCTGGATCTGGCAGCCGCACGACGTGCCCGTCGCCGAGGACCTGAACGCCCAGAAACGCTGGGCCCTGAGCGTGCTGCGCGAGTCCGAGCAGGATCTGCGTGCCCGGTACCCGCAGCTGACGATCGACACCGAGCAGGTCTCCGAGCCGGCCACCGAGGTTCTGCTGGGCCGGGCGGAGAAGGCCGAGATGCTGGTGCTGGGCTCCAGCGGGCACGGCGCCATCGCCGGATTCCTCCTCGGCTCCGTCGGCCAGCACGTGCTCGCCAAGGCAAAGCACCCGGTGGTGATGGTGCGGGCGAACACGCGGGCCGCGGCCGAAGGAGACACCGGGGAAGTGGTGGTCGCGCTCCAGGATCTGGGCTCACAGGCCGGCCCGCTTCTGGAGTTCGCGTTCCGTGCGGCGGCCGCCCGCGGAGCGACGCTCCGCGCCGTACACGCCTGGGATGTGCCTCCGCTGTACGGACGCGGCCCCGAGGCCGGGCAGGCGGCGGTCAAGGCGGGCGCCCTGGCCGAACAGCAGGAGAAGGCACTGTCGGCCGCCCTGCAGCCGTGGCGGGAAACGTACCCGCAGGTCACAGTGGTTGAGACAGTCGACCTTGCCTTCGCCTCCGGAGTCGTGCTGCAGGCCGCGGCGGATGCCGGGCTCGTGGTCGTCGGCCGCCGCGTACACCGGCCCGCGCTCGGCATGCGCATCGGCCCGGTCGCGCATGCCGTGCTCCACCACGTGGCCGCCCCCGTCGTCATCGTCCCGCACGACTGACCGCCTACAGGTCCACCGGCCTCGGGAACGTCCGGGGCACGGCCGCCCTGCAAGAGCCCGTACGGACGGTCCCGAGCGGAAGACCCCGGCACCTCATATCCCTCACGGAGAACCGACTCCACGTCCGGCGACTCCCCCGAATCCGAAGGAAGACGACACCGCCATGGCCCACTACGTGTACGAATTCACCGAGGGCGGCCGTGACATGGCCGACCTGCTCGGCGGCAAGGGCGCAAACCTGGCCGAGATGACCCGGATGGGTCTGCCCGTGCCGCCCGGGTTCACCGTCAGCACCGAGGCCTGTCGTGCCTTTCTCACGACCGGCAGCGAGCCGGAAGGGTTGTTCCGCGAGATCTCCCGCCACCTGACCACCCTGGAGCAGGCCGCCGGGCGGCTTCTGGGACAGCCGGACGACCCGCTGCTTCTGTCCGTCCGCTCCGGGGGCCGCTTCTCCATGCCCGGCATGATGGAGACCATCCTCGACATCGGCCTCAACGACGACTCCGTGCTCGGTCTGGCGAAGTCCTCCGGGAACGAGCGCTTCGCCTGGGATTCCTACCGCCGCCTCGTGCAGATGTTCGGCAGTACGGTCATGGGGGTCGACAGCGCGCTGTTCGAAGGCACCTTGGCCCGCCTCAAGGACGTGCGCGGCGCGGCCGACGACCTGCATCTGGACGCCACCGACCTCGCCGGGCTCGTCGAGGCCTACAAGGACCTGATCCACCACGAGACCGGCGAGGACTTCCCGCAGCTGCCCGCCGAGCAACTGCGGCGTGCGGTACTCGCCGTCTTCGAATCCTGGAACGGCGAACGCGCCCGGCTCTACCGCCGCCGCGAGCACATCCCGGACGACCTCGGTACCGCGGTCAACGTCCAGACCATGGTCTTCGGCAACCTCGGTCCCGACTCCGGCAGCGGCGTCGCCTTCACCCGGGACCCGGCCACCGGCGCCCCGGGCGTGTACGGCGACTACCTGCCCAACGCCCAGGGCGAGGACGTCGTCGCGGGCATCCGCAACACCATCCCGCTGGACGGACTGAAGGACCTGGACCCGACGTCGTACGCACAACTGCGCGAACACATGAGGACGTTGGAGACCCACTACCGCGACCTGTGCGACATCGAGTTCACCATCGAGCGCGGCAGGCTGTGGATGCTGCAGACGCGGGTCGGAAAGCGCACCGCCGAGGCCGCGTTCGCCATCGCCGCCGCGCTGGTCGACGAGGAACTGATCACCGCGGACGAGTGCCTGGCACGGGTCGGCGGGGACGGACTGTCCCGGTTGATGTTCCCCCGCTTCGACACCTCGAAGGTCGGGCAGGCACTCGCGCACGGCATCCCCGCCTCACCGGGGGCCGCCGTGGGCGCCGCGGTCTTCGACTCCGCCGAGGCCGTCCGCCGCGCCGCCGCCGGGGAGAAGGTTGTCCTCGTACGCCAGGAGACCACCCCCGACGACCTGCCGGGCATGATCGCCGCCCAGGCCGTGCTGACCAGCCGCGGCGGCAAGACGAGCCACGCCGCCGTGGTCGCCCGCGGCATGGGCAAGGTCTGCGTCTGCGGCGCCGAGGAACTCGGCGTGGACACCGGCGCGCGGCGCTTCACCGCCGACGGCACCACGGTCGAGGAAGGCACGGTCATCTCGGTGGACGGCTCCGAAGGCGCCGTGTATCTGGGTGCCGCCCCGCTCGTCGACTCCTCCGTGATGCGCTACTTCGAGACCGGCGAACACTCCGTAGGGCTGGTCGAGGCCGTGGCCCGCGCCATGAACCGGGCCGACGGAGTACGACGGCTGGGCGTGCGGGCGAACGCCGACACCCCCGAGGACGCCGCCCGGGCCCGCCGGTTCGGTGCCGAGGGCATCGGCCTGTGCCGCACCGAGCACATGTTCCTCGGCGAGCGCCGGCAGCTGGTCGAGGCGATGATCCTCGCCCGCACGGACGCCGAAAGCGAACGGGCCCTCGACGGGCTGCTGCCCCTGCAGCGAGAGGACTTCGTCGGCATCCTGGAGGCGATGGACGGCCTGCCCGTCACCATCCGCCTCCTCGACCCGCCCCTGCACGAGTTCCTGCCCGACCGCACGGAACTCGCGGTACGGCTCGCCGCCGCCGAGGCCCACGGCAACCCGCCGAGCGCACACGACTCCGAGCTGCTCGACGCCGTGAACCGCATGCACGAGGAGAACCCGATGCTCGGCCTGCGCGGAGTACGCCTGGGTCTGGTGGCGCCGGGCCTGGTCGCCATGCAGGTACGGGCCATCGCCGAGGCGGTCGTGGAGCGCAAGCGCGCGGGCGGAGATCCCCGGGCGGAGATCATGGTGCCGCTGATCGACACCGTCGAGGAACTGCGGCTCGTACGCGAAGAGGTGGAGCAGGTCCTCGCCGTGGTCTCCAACGCCTCGGGCGTCCCCGTCCAGTGCCCCGTGGGCACGATGATCGAGCTGCCGAGGGCCGCCCTCACAGCGGGCTCGATCGCGCAGGAAGCGGAGTTCTTCTCCTTCGGCACCAACGATCTGACCCAGACCACCTGGGGCTTCTCCCGCGACGACGTGGAGGCGGCGTTCTTCTCCGCCTACCTGGACAAAGGCATCTTCAAGGTGTCCCCGTTCGAGACGATCGACCGGGAGGGTGTCGGCCGCCTGGTCGAGATCGCGATCGCGGAGGGCCGCGCCGCACACCCCGGACTGAAGATCGGTGTCTGCGGCGAGCACGGAGGCGACCCCGAGTCGGTCCACTTCTTCCACGCCGCGGGGCTCGACTACGTCTCCTGCTCCCCGTTCCGCGTCCCGGTCGCCCGCCTGGAGGCAGGACGGGCCGCACTCCACGGGCCCGCGGACAACGACGACAGCAAGTGAAGAAGAGCCGGGCTCCGGTCCGGCAGGGCGGTTCGACCCGATACACGGGACTGTCGGCCCCTGCCCCGGCACTCGGCTGGTCGAGAGGCTGAAGAAGCACCGGAAACCGGGCCGCCGGGGCCGTCCGAAGGGACGACCCCGGTCGGTCCCACGGCCTGGACCCGCGCTTCCGGCCGCCGGACAGCCATCGCGGGCGACAGCCCCCGGTGGAACCTTGCGCCACCCACAGGTGCGCGACTCGGAATCAGCCGCTCTCCTGTACCCGTAGAGGAGGAAGTGCCGTGAAGACCCGCACCGTCGGCGAGGTGATGACCAGCGAGGTCGTCGAAGCCCGCCCGGAGACGTCGTTCAAGGACGTGGCACGACTGCTGGACGGGCATCGCATCAGTGGACTGCCCGTCGTGGATCACGACGACAAGGTCCTGGGAGTGATCTCCGAGACCGACCTGATACACCAGCAGGCCCTCCGCTCCGACCACGGCCGGGAGCGCCGCTTCCGGATGCCCGCCCTGCGGCACGCGGCCCGCGCGGCGGCCACCAAGGCGACCGCCATGACCGCGGAGGAGTTGATGTCCACACCGGCGATCACCGTGCACCCGGAACAGCGCGTCGCGGACGCCGCACGCGTGATGGAGCGCCACCACATCGAGCGGCTTCCGGTGGTGGACGAGGAGGACCGCCTGATCGGCATCGCCACGCGCCGCGACCTCCTGCGCGTCTTCCTCCGAACGGACGACGAGATCCGGCAGGAGGTGATCGACGAAGTCCTGACCCACGCCATGCTCCTGCCTCCCCAGAGCGTGTTCGTCTCGGTCAACGACGGGATGGTCACACTCGAAGGCCGACTGGAGCGCCGCAGCGACATTCCGCTCACGATCCGGCTGACCTGGCGGGTGGACGGAGTCGTCGGCGTGATGAACAGCCTGACGTTCCGCATCGACGACACCCGCCCGCCCGAGAAGCACCCTTCACCCAGGATCGACCACCGCTGACCTCCGGAGCGGTGACACCCGGCACTCACGGACCGGGGCCGGTCGGCCCCTCAAGGGGACCATCGGCATCTGCCGGACGGCACGGGGCCGGGGAGACCGTAGTGGTGGGAGCGGTACCGATCCCCCGCGGTGCCGCTCCCACCCTCGCTCCCCACACGCCGCCCGCGCACCGGCCTCGCTCGAATCGCCGACCCTGCGCCACGGACTTCATCAACGGAGGCAGATCCCCATGACCCGGCATGACGACAACCGGCCCCGGACCGCTTCAGGCGACGGTGCGCCGTCGGACATCGCCATCGCCGTCGACCGGTTGGTCACGGACGGGCTCAAGGCGCTCGCCGACTACGAGTCCATGGACCAGGAGCAGATCGACCACATCGTCAAGAAGGCCTCGGTCGCCGCCCTGGACCAGCACACCGAGCTGGCCCGCCTCGCCGTGCAGGAGACCGGCCGCGGAGTCTTCGAGGACAAGGCCGCCAAGAACATGTTCGCGTGCGAGCACGTCACCCACAGCATGGGCCGGATGAAGACCGTCGGGGTCATCGCCCGCGACGACATCGACGACATGGTCGAGATCGCCGAACCGGTCGGCGTCCTGTGCGCGATCACACCGGTCACCAACCCCACCTCCACCACGCTCTTCAAGGCCCTCATGGCACTGAAGACCCGCAATCCGATCGTCTTCGCCTTCCACCCCTCCGCTCAGCGCTGCAGCGCCGAGGCGGCCCGCATCGTCCGGGACGCGGCCGTCGCCGCAGGAGCCCCCGAGCATTGCGTGCAGTGGATCGAGTCTCCCTCCATCAACGCGACCGGAGCACTGATGCACCACCCCGGTGTCTCGCTGATCCTCGCGACGGGCGGCAATTCAATGGTCAAGGCCGCCTACTCGGCCGGGAAGCCCGCGCTCGGGGTGGGCGCCGGCAACGTCCCCGCCTACGTCCACAAGAGCGCCCGCCTGCGCCGCGCCGTCAACGACCTCGTGCTGTCCAAGGCGTTCGACAACGGCATGATCTGCGCCTCCGAGCAGGCCGTCATCCTGGACACCGAGATCTACGACGCGGCCCTGGCCGAGTTCCGCATCCTGCACGCCCACCTGGCCACCACCGAGGAGAAGCGGAAGCTGGAGGCGTACCTCTTCCCCACCGACTCCTCGAACCGGGGGCACCCCCGGCCGAAGGCCGGGGGAGGCTGTGAGCCCAAGGTCAACTCCGCGGCCGTCGGCCGGAGCCCGGCATGGATCGCCGAACAGGCCGGCTTCACCGTGCCCGCAGACACCTCGCTCATCCTCGTCGAGGCCGACCATGTCGGCCCGGACGAACCCCTGACCCGCGAGAAGCTGTGCCCGGTTCTGACGGTGCTGCGCGCCGACTCCCAACAGCAGGGCTTCGACCTGGCCGCCGACATGGTCGCCTTCCACGGCCAGGGCCACAGCGCCGTCATCCACACCGAGGACGCGGCACTGGCCGAGGCGTACGGCACACGTATGAAGACGGTACGGGTGATCGTCAACGCTCCGTCCTCGCAGGGCGCGATAGGCGGCATCTACAACAGCCTGCTCCCTTCGCTGACCTTGGGCTGCGGCTCCTGGGGCAGCACTTCGGTGTCCAACAACGTGTCCGCCGCGAACCTGCTGAACATCAAGCGTGTCACCGGTCGCCACAACAACCTCCAGTGGTTCAAGGTGCCGCCGAAGATCTACTTCGAGCCGGGATCCATCAGCTACCTCGCCTCCATGCCGGAGGTCCACCGCGTCACGATCGTCACCGACGCGACCATGACCCGTCTCGGCTTCGTGGACCGTGTCGGCCGCGTCCTGCAGCGCCGCCCCCAGCCCGTGACGGTGCAGATCATCGACAACGTCGAGCCCGAACCGAGCATCGACTCCGTGCGGCGCGGCGCCCGTCTCATGCACGACTTCCGCCCGGACACCATCATCGCCCTGGGCGGCGGCTCACCCATGGACGCCGCCAAGGTGATGTGGCTGCTGTACGAGCAGCAGGCCGTCGGCAGGGAAATGGACTTCGCCGACATGCGGCAGAAGTTCTCCGACATCCGCAAGCGGGCCTTCCGCTTCCCCGTCCTGGGCGAGCGCGCCCGCCTGGTGTGCATTCCGACCACCTCCGGCACCGGCGCCGAAGTCACCCCGTTCGCCGTGATCTCCGACCCGGCGACCGGCAAGAAGTACCCCCTTGCCGACTACGCGCTCACCCCCAGTGTGGCCATCGTCGACCCGCTGCTCACCGCCGACCTGCCCCCGGCCCTCGCGGCCGACAGCGGCTTCGACGCCCTCACCCACGCCATCGAGGCGTACGTGTCCGTCTACGCGAACGACTTCACCGACGGCCCTGCCCTGCACGCCATCAGGCTCATCTTCGACAACCTGGAACCGGCCGTGAACGACCGCGACGCCCGGCCCGACGCGCGGGAGAAGATGCACAACGCGGGCACGATCGCCGGCATGGCCTTCGGCAACGCCTTCCTCGGCATCGTGCACGCCATGTCCCACACGCTCGGCGCGACCTTCCGCATCGCCCACGGCCGCACCAACGCCGTCCTGCTGCCGCACGTCATCCGCTACAACGGCACCGTCCCGACGAAACTCACCGGCTGGCCCAAGTACGAGCACTACCGCGCCCCCGAGCGGTTCCAGGACATCGCCCGCACCCTCGGCCTGCCCGCGGTCACCCCGGCCGAGGGCGTCGAGTCGCTGGCCGCCGCCGTGGAACGGCTGCGCGACGGCGTGCGCATCGAACCGTCGTTCCACGCCCTCGGCATCGCCGAGCAGGCCTTCCTCGACGCCCTGCCCCAGCAGGCTCTCAACGCCTACGAGGACCAGTGCGCGCCCGCGAACCCGCGTATGCCCATGCTCGACGACATGCAGCGGCTCATGCGCACGGCCTACTACGGCGAGGCGGACGCTCCCGGCGAATAGGGTCGACCGGTCGGCGACATGGGCCGAACGGCCCTGGTACGCCGCGATCAATCGCCGTTCGATTGAGGTCCACTGCCCGCCCCCGGAATCGCTCTGTGGCTGTGGCACCGGTTCCTCAACCCGCCGAGGCACGTAGTGAGCGACGAATCCGTACGGAAGTTCATCATGGCAACCGAGAACGCCCAGCAACCCGCCGCAGGACCGCGGCAGAGCGTCGAGCTCGACAGTGCCGAGGCCCTGGAACTGCTGGGCAGCGTGTCGCTGGGCAGGGTCGTCTTCACCCAGCACGCGCTGCCGACCGTCCGTCCGGTCAACCACGTCCTGGAGGACGGCGACATCATCATCCGCACCCACGAGGGCGCGGCCCTGACCTCGCACACGCGGCACGCCGGAGGTGAGGGCGTCGTCGTCGCCTACGAAGCCGACACCATCGACCCGGACACGCACCTCGGCTGGAGCGTCGTGGTGACCGGATACGCCCACCTGGTCACCGACGCCGCGGAGGTGGCCCGCTATCGGGCGATGCTCCGCCCCTGGATGAACCGGGCCATGGACTACGCGGTCCGCATCCGTCCCGATCTGGTCACCGGAATCCGTCTCACGTCCGCGCCCGGGCCGGACGGCGGGCACCGAGCGAGCTGAGCCGACGAAGGGCCGACAGGCCCTACGGGACAACCCCACACAGCCCTCGCGGCCGCGACCGTGCGCGGCGGACGCTGGTCATGTGCCGGTGGTGTACTTCGGCCGGCGCGGGACGAAGGAGCTGATCTCCATGACGACCCTCGTGGGATTCCCGGACCGCCCGGTCCGGGTGAACGCGGAGCTGGACGCGCCGCTGTCCCGGTGGCTGTGGCTGGTGAAGTGGATCCTGGTCATTCCGCACTACGCAGTGCTGTTCTTCCTCTGGATCGCCTTCGCCGTGGTGAGCGTGATCGCGTTCTTCGCCATCCTGTTCACCGAGCGCTATCCGCGCGCACTGTTCGACTTCAACCTGGGTGTGCTGCGCTGGAGTTGGCGAGTCGCCTACTACTCGTACGGCGCCCTGGCCACCGACCGCTACCCGCCCTTCAGTCTGCGTGCGGAACCCGATTACCCGGCGCGGCTGGACATCGCCTACCCGGAACGGCTCTCCCGGGGCCTGGTGCTGGTGAAGTGGTGGCTCCTGGCCATCCCGCACCTCATCGTCGTCGGCTTCTTCCTCGGCGGCTACCACCTCGGATGGTGGTCGGGCGGACTCGTCGCCCTGCTGACAGTCATCGCCGGCGTGATCATGGCCTTCACCGAGAAGTACCCGAAGGACCTGTTCGACCTGATCCTCGGTCTCAACCGCTGGGTGCTGCGCGTCGCCGCGTATGTCGGCCTGATGACCGACTCGTATCCGCCGTTCCGGCTGGACATGGGCGGCACCGAACCGGCCGATGCGGAGGAGTTGTCGTGACCACCATGCTGGTGACCGTGTTCCTGATCGCGCACGGGTTGCTGCACCCAGGCGTGTGGACGGCGCCGGCGCAGCCCGGCAAACAGCTCGCCTTCGACCCCGGGCACTCGTGGGTTCTCACAGCGGCCCATGTCTCCGCCGCCCCGGCCAGGGCCGCGTCGCTTGCGCTCGCCTGGTACGTGGCCCTGGTGTACGTCGTCGCCGGGGCCGGGGTGGCCGCGGGAAGCGGCTGGTGGCCCACCGCGGCGGTCGTGGCGGCGTCGAGCGGGCTTGCCCTCAAGGCGCTCTGGTTCGATCCGTGGCTCAGCGTCGGAGTTCTGCTCGACCTGGGTGTCATCGTCGCCGTGGCCGCCACCTGGCCCGCGTCGCTCTACTGAACCGACCACGCGGCCCGGCGGCCCGGGCTCGTCGGTGGCAGGCACTACAGCGCGAGGGTGAACCACGTGGTTTTGCCCTCGTCGGTGGGACGGACACCCCAGGTGCCGGCAAGGGCCCGGACGAGGATCAGTCCTCGTCCGGATTCATCGTCCTCGGCTGCGAGCCGCGGCTGGGGCAGATGCGGGCTGTGGTCGCTGACCTCGACGGTGAGTTCGGTGGCGGTGCGGCACAGGTGCAGACCGAGGGGGCCCTGGGCGTGCTGAACGGCGTTGGTCAGGATCTCGGACAGCAGGAGTCGTGCGTCGTCCGCGGTCGCCGTGCAGTCCCAGGAGGTGAGGGCCTTGGTGAGGAAGGCGCGGCCCTCGGGTACGGAGTCCGGGACGGCGGGCAGGTCCGTGGTGACCGCGGCCAAGGGCGCGTCGGGGAGCTGGGTCAGCAGCAGGGTGACGTCGTCGTTGTGGCCATCCGCATCGGGCAGCAGGGCAGCCAGGACGCGATCGGCGGCGACTTCCAGGTCTGGGGCTGTGGTGAAGAGGCCGCTCAGTACATCGGTGAGCTGCGCAAGTTGGTCCTCGATGTCACTGCCCGGGGTTTCGATCAGGCCGTCCGTGTAGAGCACGAGTGTGGCACCGGCCGGGATCGCCGCGCTGGTCTGCTCGTAGAGAACTCCGCCGACACCGAGGGGTGCGTTCACGGGTGCCGACAGCGCCCGGGCGCCTTCACCGGGTGCGGCGATGAGGGTGGGCAGGTGTCCGGCCGAGCAGATGGTCACCTCACCCGCGTCGGCCGCGATCACCAGGTAGCAGCAGGTGACCAGTTGGTCGGGCACGTCCAGATCGGCGACGACCGTCTCCAGGGCCTGCATGAGCTGTCGGGGCTGCATGCCGGTCTTGGCCAGGGCGTGCGCGGCGGAGCGCAACTGGCCCATGACGGCGGCGGCTTCCAGGCCGCGGCCCATCACATCACCGATCAGGACACCGACCCGGCCGGCTCCCAGCGGGACGAGGTCGAACCAGTCGCCGCCCACCCCGGCCCCCTGAGTGGCGGGCCGGTAGCGGCTGGCGGTGGCCAGCCCCGGAATGGCGGGCGGTGTGCCCATCAGACTGCGCTGCAGGGTGAGGGCGATGTGCCGTTGCTGTTCGTACAGGACGGTCAGTTCCGCTTCGGCCCGCTTGCGGTCGCTGATGTCGCGGACGATGGCGCACGCCCCGATGACCGTTCCGTCCGGGGATCGGGTGGGCCACAGGGTGATGTCGACGTCCAGCAGGCCACCGGAACGGGTCTGCCTCAGGGTCTCGAAGTGCTCGATCCGCTCGCCGTCGCGCAGTTGGTCCATGAGCGCGTCGATCTCGTGGCGGCGTTCGGACGGGGCGAGCAGGGACACATGGCAGCCCATGACCTCATCCCGGGTGTACCCGTACAGCCGTTGGGCGGCTGCGTTCCAGTAGGTGATGTGACCGTCGAGGGTCTTGGCGAGGATCGCGTCCTGGGAGGACTCGACGAGTGCGGCCAGCTCGTTGATACGTTCCTCGGCCCGCCTGCGGTCGCTGACGTCACGGACGGCGGCGGAGACGAGCAGGCCGTCGGCGGTCTCCAGCGGGCTGAGGCTGATCTCGACCGGGAACTCGGTGCCGTCCCTGCGCAGCCCGTGCAACTCCAGGCCCGCTCCCATCGGGCGCACCTGACGGTTGGCGGCATAGCCGTCGCGGTGCTGGACGTGGTGGGCACGGAAGCGGCCGGGAATGAGCAACTCGACGGGTTGGCCGAGGAGTTCTTCGCGTTGGTAGCCGAAGAGCGCCTCGGTCTGGGCGTTGACGAGTCTGATGGTTCCCATGTCGTCGACGATGACCATCGCGTCCGGCGCCGCCTCCAGCAATCCCCGAAACCGCTCCTCGGCGCCCTCTGAACCGCCCTTGAGCGCTCCCGCGCAGCATTCGCGCCCTCCGCGGCAGGCCACTGGGGCTTCCGGGATTGACGCCGGTCCGACCGTGTCACGCATGTCCGCCCCCAACGACCCGCATCTCGAAATCAGTTGGGCCATCCCAGCGTGTTTCGGTCACAGCGACTCCGGCATGTTCCTTACTGTCCGTACAACGGCCGAACATGTTCCCGGTGAGAGCACCCAATGCCCATCTGCCGACGCCTCCGCCTCTGCTGTGAGCGGTGCCGCCCTCGTGGTCAGTCGTGCGGGACCACCGCTACCGGCGCGGTGGCGTGGTGCAGGACCGCATGAGCCACCGGGCCTATGTGAGTGCCGAACTGTGCGTGCCGGGTACGGCGGCCGACGACCACCAGTGCCGCGTCCCGTGAGGCATCCACCAGGTGCGAGCCCGCTCCGCCGATCACAGTCTGCTCGTCCACCTCGACGCCGGGGAACTTTGTCCGCCACGGTCGCAGTACGTCGCTCAGCTCGTGCCGTACCCGGGCGGTCAGTTCGGCGTCGAACTCGGGGTCGACGATTCCTCCGTAGCCTCGGGAGGAGACCGGCAGGCTCCAGCCGTGGAGAACACGCAGGTTCGCGGCACGGCGTGAGGCGGCGTCGAACGCGAACTCGATCACCTTGTCGTCGGGGTTGCGCAGGTCCAGCCCGAGCACGACGTCACGGTACGGAGTGACCGTGGACGCGACCCCGGCACCGTCCGGCAGATGCTCGTCCTCGGCGCGCTCACCGGCCCTTACGAGGACGACGGGCCTCGCCGTCCTGGCCACGACGGCGAGTGCGACGGAACCGAGCAGGAAGCCGGTGACTCCGTTCAGGCCCCGGGATCCGAGCACCAGCACCTCGGCGTCCTCGGCGGCGGCGAGCAGCGCGGGTACGGGCTTCTCCGCCATGCTGTCAGTGCCGATCCGCAGGCCGGGGTACCGACGCGCAAACCGGCTCTCGGCCTCACGCGGCATGTGCTCGGCCCAGTCGCGGTGCGCGTCGCTCACGGACCGCGGCACACTGACTCCGGCCAGCGGTGCGTATGCGTACGGCTCCCATTCTCGGGCGTGCACGAGCCGCAGAGGCGTGTCACGGAGCAGGGCTTCACGGGCGGCCCAGTCGGCGGCGGCAAGGCTCTCGGGCGAGCCGTCCAGGCCGACGGTGACATTGCGGGGCATGTCAGAACCTCCTTGAGTGGGGATGTGGATTCAGTCTCTGGGCCGGGCAGCTGCGCCAGGAGGGGCCGCTGGTCCCTGGTGGGGCCCATTGGTCCCGGGTGACATCACGAACAGGGGGCGCCACCGCGTCGTCGCGGTGGCGCCCCGGTCCGAGCATGGCCGAGTGGTCAGAGCAGCCAGCGGTTGCGGCTGACGAACGGAAGGCGTGCCCACGCCTTGCCCAGGCCCCACGTGGCGCCGGCGCCGACGGCCGCGAGGGCGATCAGGACGACGGCGTAGATCAGGTGGTAGTCGGCGAACGGGTTGGTGGACATGCTCAGCGAACCGTCGGACAGGTGCTTGGCCGGGGGCCACTCCGCGATCCACATCAGCGCCATCATGACGGTGCCCGCGACCGCGGCGAGCCGCAGCGCGATGCCGGAGACCAGGGCGAGACCGATACCGAGCAGGCCGAGCATGAACAGCCAGTCGGCCCAGCCGGCCCCGGCCCAGTCGTGGAACGTGGACTCCATCGGTCCCACGGCGACGCCGCCGAGGAAACCCTTGGTCGGCGAGCCGCCGTCGATCCAGGCCTTGCCGGAGCCGGTCGCGTAGCCGAAGCCGAAGGTCTTGTCGAGGAAGGCCCACAGGAAGACGAACCCGGTCAGCAGGCGCAGCCCGGCGAAGACGTACGAACGGGTCGCCGTGACCGTCTCGGTCTCGGCGTCGCCGGACGCGGTCCTGGTCCTGCGCACCGACGGGAGGCGGAACCCCGTGTGCCGGTGGGGGTGTTCGTGGACTGCCATGATGCTCATCCCTTCCGTCCAAGGGCCGGTGGACGAGGCCTTGGTGGCTCTCGTTGCGCCTTCAATGTCCCGCTCCGGCAAGGGAGTTCGGAGAGGCTGCAGGGCCCCTGACGACGGGCCGAAGGTCCCTCCCCCAAGGGGCCGGTCAGCCGCTCCAGGTCCAGTCGGTGACCTCGGGCAGATCGGTGCCGTGCTCGCGGATCCAGTCGTGGTGGCGCAGCCGGGTGTCCTCCATCAACTGCCGGACGGGGGCGGCGCGTACGGCCAGTCCGGGGACCCGGTCGATGACGTCCATCACCAGGCGGTAGCGGTCGAGGTCGTTGCGGACGACCATGTCGAAGGGCGTGGTGGTGGTGCCGATCTCCTTGTAGCCGCGGACGTGGAGGTTGGCGTGGCCGGTGCGCCGGTAGGCGAGCCTGTGGATCAGCCAGGGATAGCCGTGGTAGGCGAAGATCACCGGCCTGTCGCGGGTGAACAGTGCGTCGTACTCCGATCCCGGCATGCCGTGCGGGTGTTCCTCCTGCGGCAGCAGCCGGGCCAGGTCGACGACGTTGACCACGCGGACCGCAAGGTCCGGCAGGTGCTGTCGCAGCAACTGCGCGGCGGCCAGCGTCTCCAGGGTGGGGACGTCGCCGGCGGCTGCGAGCACCACGTCGGGTTCACGGATGCCGTCCTCGGTACCCGCCCACTCCCAGATCCCGGCGCCACGGGCGCAGTGGGCCCGCGCCTGGTCCATGGTGAGCCAGTCGAAGCTGGGCTGCTTGCCGGCCACCACGACGTTGACGTAGTCGCGGCTGCGCAGCACGTGGTCGGCCACCGACAGCAGGGTGTTGGTGTCCGGCGGCAGATAGACCCGTACGACCTCGGGGCTCTTGTTGAGTACGTGGTCGACGAAGCCGGGGTCCTGGTGCGAGAAGCCGTTGTGGTCCTGGCGCCAGACGTGTGAGGTCAGCAGGTAGTTGAGGGAGGCGATGGGGGCGCGCCAGGGCAGCCGGCGCGTGACGCGCAGCCACTTGATGTGCTGGTTGACCATGGAGTCGACGATGTGCACGAAGGCTTCGTAACAGGAGAACAGACCGTGCCGTCCGGTCAGCAGATAGCCCTCCAGCCAGCCCTGGCAGGTGTGTTCGGAGAGGATCTCCATGACCCGGCCGTGCCGGTCCAGGTGCTCGTCGACGGGCAGGGTCTCGGCCTGCCAGGCCTTGCCGCTGGCGTTGTAGACGGCCTGGAGCCGGTTTGACTCGGTCTCGTCGGGACCGACGATCCGGAAGTCGCGGCGGCCGCTGGTGTGGTGCATGACGTTCTCCAGCAGGTCGCCGAGGACCCTGGTGGGTTCGTGCAGCGTGCCGCCGGGCTTGTCGACCTGGACGGCGTACCGGTCCAGCTCCGGCAGCGGCAGCTCGCGCAACAGCAGACCGCCGTTGGCGTGCGGGGTGGCGCCCAGACGCCGGGTGCCCTCGGGGATACAGGCAAGCACCTGCTCGCGGGGGCGGCCGTGCTCGTCGAAGGGCTCTTCGGGCTTGTACGAGCGCAGCCAGGTCTCCAGCTGTCGCAGGTGCTCCGGGTTGTCTCGGACGGCCGACAGCGGGACCTGGTGGGCGCGCCAGGTGCCCTCCACGGGAAGGCCGTCGACTTCGGCCGGCCCGGTCCAGCCCTTCGGGGTACGCAGCACGATCACCGGCCAGTGAGGCCGCTGGGTGACGCCCTCCTCGCGTGCGGTGCGCTGCAGGAGCTCGATCCGCTCAAGGGCGTCGTCCATGGCGGCGGCCATGGCACGGTGGACGGCCATCGGGTCGTCACCGGTGACGTGGATCGGGGCGTGGCCGTATCCCCGGAGCAGTGCGTCGAGTTCGGACTCGGGCAGCCGGGCCAGCACCGACGGATTGGCGATCTTGTAGCCGTTCAGGTGCAGGATCGGCAGCACCGCGCCGTCGTGAACCGGGTCGAGGAACTTGTTCGAGTGCCAGGAGGCCGCCAGCGGCCCGGTCTCGGCCTCGCCGTCACCGATCACGCAGGCGACCAGCAGATCCGGGTTGTCCAGCGCGGCCCCGTACGCGTGCGAGAGCGAGTAGCCGAGTTCGCCTCCCTCGTGGATGGAGCCGGGCGTCTCGGGCGCGACGTGGCTGGGCACTCCGCCGGGGAATGAGAACTGCCTGAAGAGCCTGGCCATGCCCGCGCCGTCCCGGCTCACATCCGGGTACGTCTCCGAATAGGTGCCCTCCAGCCAGGAGTTCGCCAGCACTGCGGGTCCGCCGTGTCCGGGGCCCCAGATGCACAGGGCGTCCTGGCCGCGGGCCTTGATGACGCGGTTGAGGTGGGTGTGGACCAGGTTCAGGCCCGGGGAGGTTCCCCAGTGGCCGAGCAGCCGGGGCTTGACATGCTCGGGACGCAGAGGTTCGGTGAGCAGCGGGTTGGACATGAGGTAGATCTGGCCGACGGCCAGGTAGTTCGCGGCACGCCAGTGGGCGTCCAGAGCCCGCAGTTCGTCGTCCGTGATCTGGGCGGGCGCCTGCTGTGGGACGTCGCGCATGGTGGATTCCCTTCCGGGTCGAAGTCACGTGCCGGTGCCTGCTGCATCCCACCCTCGGCCCACCCGAGGGACCGTCAACAGGGCCGGTCGGCCCATACCGCCGCCCGATCAGGCCCTTTCGGCCGGTCCGGGCGGCGGTGGCGGATGATCCGGGGTTCGAGTCCACGGCGCGTGGGTCTTGACGGCATCCGGCAACCCCGGCGACCAGCTCCCTCAACGCCGTCGCGGACTGCCCCCGTGCATCTGCTGTTCAGCGGGTGATCGCGGCGGCCTGCCCCGTGGGGACGACCAGCACCGGGCAGTGGGAACGGTGCAGCAGGGCGTGGGTGACGGGACCCGGTTGCGGGCCGAGCCGGTTCGGGCTGTGGTGGGCGCCGATGACCACGACGTCGGCCTCGCGGGTGGCCTCCAGCAGCGCGTGCGCCGGACCGGAACGGACCGCGCGGGTCTCCACCCCGACCCCGGGGTGCTGCTCCCGAAGGCCTGCCACCGCGAAGCGGGGCACCGCCTGTTCGGTCCGTGCCTGCCGGACGAGGTCGTCCTGCAGTCGGTGTGTGGGCAGGGGGTCCGGCTGCTCGGGTGTGAGGTGCCGATAGGTCCACGCGCGCAGGATGCGCAGCCCGGCTCCTCGGCGTTCGGCCTCTTCGAAGGCGTACGCGGCCGCGTCCGTGTCGGCTTCGCTCTCCAGGCCGAGCAGCAGCACCCCGCCACGGCGTGCCGGTGCGTGATCGCCTCGTACGACGAGCAGCGGGGTGTGCGAGTGGGCGGCCAGGCGCAGGCTCACCGAGCCGAACAGCGGCCCGGTGATGCCCCCGAGGCCGCGGGTACCGACCACGGTGAGCGCCGCGTCCCGGCCGTGGCGCAACAGGGCCTGTACCGGGCTGCCCTGGACCGCCGAGGTCGTGACCGGCAGGCCGGGGTGGCGGTCGCGGGCGCGCAACGCCGCGGACGCCAGGATGGGTCCGGCCTCGTCGATGTCGTGCACGGCGTACACGATCTCCAGAGCGGTGCCTCGCATTGCCGCCTCGTCGGCGGCCCGGTCCAGCGCCCGTACGGCGATGAGTGAGCCGCCCACGCCGACGGTCACATGGCGGGTGGTCATGTCCGTCCCTCCCCAAGAGTCGATGGCCCGGACGGCGGCGGATGTGCCGTCCACCCGGTTCGCGCGGTCAGCACGACGCTGTTTCAGGCGTGCGGGATCACGGCGACGGGGCACCCGGCGTGGTGCAGCACCGCGTGCGCGACGGAACCGATGTGCGTACCGAGCCGCGCTTCTCGCACCCGCCGTCCCACGACGGCGAGGGCAGCTCCAGAAGTGGCCCTCACCAACTCATTGGCCGCACGCCCTTCGACAACCGTCTCGGTGACGGCGACCTCGGGGAACTTCTCGCACCACGGGCGCAGCGCCGCGACCACGGCGTGTTCGTGCTCGGCCAGCATTTCGGGTCCGGACTGCGGAACGAGCCGGTCGGCGGTCGCGTGGGCAGGCGGGGCGCTGAAGTCGTGGACAATCCGCAGGG
>NZ_JAPWHT010000339.1:0-11454 GCF_027270795.1 Streptomyces sp. ActVer | reverse complement strand
CACGCGCCCCTGAAGACCTAGGGGCGCGGGGAACTGCGCGACCAGCCACAGCCGGACCCGCACCCGAAATCACACCCAACGGGGTCTGGGGCGGGGCCCCAGGGGACGGGACGGGTAGGGGCGGCGGGGGCGAAATCACACCTCGGTGGGCACCACGCACGCCCCCTTGCGCCACCACTCCGGCAGCAGCGCGAGCGCCTCGTCGCCCAGGGGGTTCACGCCCGGCCCGGCGGCCAGGGAGTGTGCGACGAGCACGTGGAGGCACTTCACACGGTCCGGCATACCGCCCGCGCTCGGAAAGCCTTCGAGCACCTCGATGGAGTCGCGCCGAGCGATGTAGTCCTCGTGCGCCGCCCGGTACGCGGCCGCCAACTCGGGATCCGTGGCGAGCCGGTCGGTCATCTCCTTCATGACCCCGTTCGCCTCCAGCGTCCCGATGGCGGAAGCCGCCCGTGGACACGTGAGGTAGTAGGTCGTCGGGAAGGGTGTCCCGTCCGGGAGACGGGGAGCCGTCTCGACGACGTCCGGCTGCCCGCACGGACAGCGGTGCGCGATCGCGCGCAGCCCGCGCGGCGGCCGCCCGAGCTGCTGCTTGAAGGCCTCGACGTCCGCGTCGGTGGGCTCGGTGCGCGGGGTGGGCGGCGGGGGCGTTTGCATGCCTGTGCGTAAGTCTCTCTAGTCAGTTCACTGGTCGGATCACGAATTGGATCACTGGCCGGGTGACAGGTCGGATGACGGGTCGGATCACCTGTCCGCGGCGTCTGCCTTGTCGACGCCGTCCCAGACGTTGGCGTACCAGGCCCGGTCGGCCGCCGTCTGATCCGTACGCGTCTTCTTCGCCGCGTCGGGGTCGATCACGATGTAGCCGGTCTCGCCGGGCATCACGTAGTGCAGCCGCTCCCGGATGCGCTGCTCGGCGTACGCGTCGTCCTGCCACCGTGCCTTGAGGTCGCGCAGCTGCTCGACCCGCTGCCGGGCCTGTTCCCGCTCGCGCTGGAGGTCGGCGACCTCGGCGCGCTGGGAGACGTACTGCCTTATGGGATAGGCGAGAGCCACCACGAGCGTGCACAGGACGAGGGCGAGGAGTGCCGCCCGGCCCGTCAGCCGCGAGCGGCGGGCCTGCCGCTTGGTCTGCGAGCGGTAGACACGTGCGGCGGTCTGCTCACCGAGCAGCCGCAGCCTGGTCGAGGTGGAGAACCGGTCGCGGTCCTTCACGGCCATCTGTCCCGCCTCCCCGGTACGAACCCGTCGAGCACACCGAGCCCGTCGAGCCCATCACGTGCGTACGTCCCCGCACACGGTACGGGACCGAGTACGGGGACGTACGTACGACGGGGCTGTCACCCCGGCCGAAGGGCTGCGCTCAGCCCTTGAAGCGCGGGAAGGCCGAACGGCCCGCGTACACCGCCGCGTCGTCGAGGATCTCCTCGATGCGCAGCAGCTGGTTGTACTTGGCGACACGGTCCGAGCGGGCCGGGGCGCCGGTCTTGATCTGGCCGCAGTTCACCGCGACGGCGAGGTCGGCGATGGTGACGTCCTCGGTCTCGCCGGAGCGGTGGGACATCATGCACTTGAAGCCGTTGCGCTGGGCCATCTCGACGGCGTCCAGCGTCTCGGTCAGCGAGCCGATCTGGTTGACCTTGACGAGCAGGGCGTTGGCGGAGCCCTCCTCGATGCCGCGGGCGAGGCGCTCCGGGTTGGTGACGAAGAGGTCGTCGCCGACAATCTGGACCTTGTCGCCCAGCTTCTCGGTGATGACGTTCCAGCCGGCCCAGTCGTCCTCGTACAGCGGGTCCTCGATGGAGACGAGCGGGTAGGCCGCGACGAGCTCCTCGTAGTACTCCGTCATCTCGGCGGCTGAGCGCTCCTTGCCCTCGAAGAGGTACTTGCCGTCCTTGTAGAACTCGGAGGCGGCGACGTCGAGCGCGAGGGCGACCTGCTGGCCGGGGATGTAACCGGCCTCCTTGATCGCGTCGAGGATCAGGTCCAGGGCCTCGCGGTTGGAGCCGAGGTTCGGGGCGAAGCCGCCCTCGTCGCCGAGGCCGGTGGACAGACCGCGGCTCTTCAGCACCTTCTTGAGGGTGTGGTAGACCTCGGCGCCCCAGCGCACGGCCTCGGAGAAGGACTCCGCGCCGATCGGGGCGATCATGAACTCCTGGATGTCGACGTTGGAGTCGGCGTGCGACCCACCGTTGAGGATGTTCATCATCGGGACCGGCAGCAGGTGCGCGTTCGGTCCGCCCAGGTAGCGGAAGAGGGGGAGGTCGGACGCCTCGGACGCGGCGTGGGCGACGGCGAGCGAGACGCCGAGGATGGCGTTGGCGCCGAGCGAGCCCTTGTTGTCGGTGGCGTCCAGGTCGATCATGGCCTGGTCGATGAGGCGCTGCTCGGTGGCGTCGTAGCCGACGAGCTCCGGGCCGAGCTGCTCGATGACGGCGAGGACGGCCTTCTCGACACCCTTGCCGAGGTAGCGGTTGGGGTCTCCGTCACGGAGCTCAACAGCCTCGAAGGCACCGGTGGAGGCGCCGGACGGAACGGCGGCACGACCCGTGCTGCCGTCGTCGAGGCCGACCTCGACCTCGACCGTGGGGTTGCCTCGGGAGTCCAGGATTTCCCGGGCTACGACGACGTCGATGGACGGCACGAGCATCTCCTTATGGGATGTGACGCAAGCTGTTCCGGGCCGAAGGCCCGGTTGGGCGCGGACCTGTGGTGGCCCCGCGGCATGAGCCTAACCGGCTGCCGGGGATCGGCCAGCCCTCGACCGCCTCCTGGACAGAACCGAGAGTAAATTGTTTCCGAACGGAACAAAGCGAGGGGGAAGCGAGGGGGAAGCGCGGGAAAGAAAAAGCCCCGCTCCGGTGCGTACGGGGGAACACGCACCGGAGCGGGGAGCCCGTGGGGGACGGGGGTGGCCCTCACGAGGCCTCCACTATGGGGGACACGGATGTGAGGGCGCTGTGGTTCAGCCGCGATTCGATCGTGGGCCGGGGATCCGGCCGATCCGGAGATCCCGCCGAGGCTGAGCGGCCAGGGCCTCGGCCGGGACGTGACATCCGGACGATCGAAGTGGGGGTCGCGGCCGACGGGTGTCAGCTGAGGTGCAGCTGCTGGCCCGGGAAGATGAAGTCGGCGTCGTCGACGATGTCGTCGTTCAGCTTGTACAGCTTCGCCCAGCCACCCTTGACGTTCTTCTTCTCGGCGATCTCGCTGAGGGTGTCACCCTTGACGACCTTGTACTCGCCGTCGCCCTTCTTGACCTTCTTGCCGGTCGGGGTCTCGACGGTCTTCTTCGCGGTCGAGCGCTCCTGGGAACGCGAGGCGCGCTCCTCGGAGGACTTGGTGCTCTGCTGCTGCGACTGCGAGGTGCTCTGGCCGGAGTTGCCCGAGTTCGAGGGAGCCGGGGCACCACCGGTCGAGGCGCCGGACAGACCCACGCCACAGCTCGGCCAGGCACCCTTGCCCTGGCCCGCGAGGACCTTCTCGGCGATGGCTATCTGCTGGGACTTGGAGGCCTGGTTGGCGGTGGAGGCGTACGCCGAGCCGCCGTACGCGGCCCAGGTGGAGGCCGAGAACTGCAGGCCGCCGTAGTAGCCGTTGCCGGTGTTGATCGACCAGTCGCCGCCGGACTCGCACTGGGCGACGGCGTCCCACTCGGAGGTGGTGGCGGCGGAGGCTCCCGTGGCGCCCATCAGCGGGACGGCGACGGCCGCGGTGGTGACACCGGCGAGCGTGGCGATACGGGTGGCCTTGGACGGGCGGCGGTGCTTGCCCTTGCCGGAAAGCAGCATGAAGTGATCCCCTCACCGACGCCTGCGAGGTGAGCTGTCGGGTTCGGGCCGAGTGAGTTGCCCGGCCGCGCGACACTGCTGTCACGCGGCTTAACCCCAAGCCGTACCTGGCCTCAACGACCGGGTCCGGCACTTACCTTGGGTCCCCCGCTCCTGCCTACGGCGCTTGACGCGACGACTGTTCCCGTACGGCCGCTGGCAGGATTCGGCGTTGCGACCGTCGGGGCTCACCAGTGGCGAGCGGTCACGACCGTAGACACGCGATCCGCCGAATTTCAAAGACGATCAGGCTCTTGAGATCCATGTCTCACTTTCACCAAATCGGACATTCAGTGCGAACTGCCGCTGTTTTTCGCCCGATTCGACGCCTTGATGACCACATGGCACATCGCGCGGACGCTACTTGTCCGCCGTCTGCAGGCCGTCCACATCGAGGCTCTGACCGGGGATGATGAAGTCCGGGTCGTCGCCGATGGCTTCCTTGTTCTCGGCGTAGAGCGCCCGCCATCCACCCTCGACGCCAAGGGAGTCGGCGATCCCCCAGAGACTGTCGCCGGAACGCACGGCGTACGAGCCCTCGGCGGCGACGCGCGACTCACTGTCGCTGCGCGAGGCGTGCCGGCCGGCGGAGTCGTCCGCGCGGGAGTCGGTGGCGCCCTCGTCGGCACCGTCGCCTCGGTGACGGCCGGAGCCGGTGTCTTCCGTTCCGGAACCCTCGGCCGAAGCCTCCCCCCTCTGGGACGACTTGTCCGGGTCGTCACTCTTTGCGGTGGCATCCGTGGAGGAGCTGTCGGAATCCTGTGAGTCGGCGCTGTCGCCGCTACCGCTGGACGAGTCGGACGAACCGGATGAACCAGATGTGTCGGACTTGGTCCCGTTGCTGTTGTCCCCCATACCCAAGCCGGACAACGGGGTCGGCGAGTCGTCCGCGACCCCCGTGTCGACGTCGGCCGAGCCGGAGTTCTGCGTCAGACCCGCGACGAGACCGCAGGTCGCCCAGGCGCTCGTGCCCTGCTTCGCGAGGATCTTCTCGGCGACGGCTATCTGCTGCGAGCGGCTGGCCTGGTCGGCGCTCGGCGCGTAGTCGAGGCCGCCGTTGTCCTCCCAGGTCTCCTGGGTCATCTGGAGGCCGCCGTAGTACCCGTTGCCGGAGTTCGCGCTCCACGAGCCGCCGCTCTCGCACTCCGCGACCGCGTCCCAGGTGGTTCCGCTTGCGGCGCTCGCGCCGGTCGCACCGAGCAGAGGGATCGCGATGGCCGACCCGGTCACGCCCGCCGCGACGAGGAGAGCCGGAGCCTGACGGGGGCGACGGTGACGACCGTTCCCGGAGAGCATGCGGTTGCCTTTCGCGTGACAGCAAGGAGTGCGCACAGCGCACAGCCGACGACTGCGCTTGTGACTGCTGCGGCAGGTGGGACCGGCCGCATTGATGGGTGAACGTATAGGCAGTCGAACTCTTGTCACAAGTCGATGCAGCGCAGATAACGTGAAGATCACAACTTGACGGAGTCTCATGTTCCGTCGACTCCGTCTGCTAGCTGCCCGCTAGTCCGTACGCACCTTCCCGGAAGGGGCGAACTCCACCGGAAGCGTGCGCAATCCGCGCATGATGAGCCCTCCGCGCCATCGCAAATCGGCGGAATCGCCCGCGAGTTGCAGGTCGGGGAGGCGCGTGAGGAGCGTGGCCAGCGCGGTCTGGCCCTCCAGCCGGGCGAGGGGTGCGCCGAGGCAGTAATGGATGCCGTGGCCGTAACCGAGGTGTTGGTTGTCACGGCGGGAGAGGTCCAGGGTGTCGGGCTGGTCGAACCGGGCGGGGTCGCGGTCGGCGGCGGCGAGCACGACGAGTACGGGGTCGCCTGCGGCGATGTCCTGCCCGCCGATGCTCAGCGGCTCGGTGGCGAACCGCCACGTGGCCAGTTCCACGGGTCCGTCGTAGCGGAGCAGTTCCTCGACTCCGGTCGCGAGAAGGTCCGTACGGCCGGCCGCGAGGGAGTCCTGGAGCCGCTGCCGCTGCTCGGGGTGGGTGAGCAGCGCGTACGTGCCGTTGCCGATCAGGTTCACGGTCGTCTCGAAACCGGCGAACAGGAGGATGAAGGCCATCGCGGCGGCCTCGTTCTCGGTGAGGTGCTCGCCGTGGTCGGAGGCCCTGATGAGACCGGAGAGGAGGTCCTCGCCCGGCGCGGGCGCCTCCGTCAGTTCCTCGCGCTTGCGGTGGATGAGCTCGGCGAGATAGCCGCGCATCTTCTTCACGGACCGCGCCACGCCTCCGCGCGGCCCTCCGCCGTGCCGGATCATCATCCCGGCCCAGTCGCGGAAGTCGTCCTGGTCCTCGCGCGGGACGCCCAGCAGATCGCAGATGGCGTAGATGGGGAGCGGGAACGCGAACTCGTGGATGAGGTCGGCCTCTCCCTTCTCCACGAACCCGTCGATGAGCCGGTCGGTCAACTCCTGGACCCGGGGCGCGAATTCGGCCACCCGCCGAGGCGTGAACGCCTTGCTGACGAGCCGCCGGAGCCTGGTGTGGTCCGGCGGGTCGATGTTGAGGAGGTGCGTCATCAGCGCGGCCTTGCGCTCGCCGGGGATGCCGGTCTTCCCCTTCGCGTGCGCGGGCTCGTCGTGATGGGCGGGGTTCTTGCTGAGCCGGCCGTCGGCAAGAGCCTGCTTGGCGTCCGCGTAACGGGTCACCAGCCAGGCCTCGACTCCGCTGGGAAGTTTCGTCCGGTGCACGGGGGCGTGCTCCCTGAGCCAGGCGTACGCCGGGTAGGGGTCGGTCGCGAACTCCCACGTGAAGAGTTCCGGGGCAGGTTCCCCTGCGGGAGGCTGAGCAGGTGTTTCCGTCACTCCTCGACCGTATCGGGAGGGGTGGTGAAAGCCACCTCGGTATCGTCGTGGCCGGCCGCGGCCGCTCTCCGAGCCGGGCTCCGTCCCGCGGATTGCGCTGTTCGTCCCGGAACATCCTTGAATCGCCAGCTCCTTGACCCCGTGAGCCGGAAACTCCATACATTCGCGCCCGTGGACCCCGATCTCCTCCGGACCAGTTTCGCGGTCGTCGAAAGACGAGCCGAATTCGCGGCCAAGTACTTCTACTCGCACCTCTTCTGGCACCACCCCGATGTCCGCGCCCTGTTCCCGCTGGATTTCCCGGAGGACATGGAACGCCAACGGGACCGTCTGTTCGCCGCGTTGACGCTTGTCGTGGGGCGGCTGGGGGAACCGGGGATGCACGAGTACCTGTGGGAACTGGGGCGGGACCACCGGAAGTATCTGGCGCGGCCGGAGCACTACGCGGCGGTGGGCACGAGCCTGATCGCCGCGTTCGCCGCCGTCTCGGGGGCGGCGTGGAACACGGAGGTGGAGAAGGCCTGGGACGAGGCGTACGCCGTGATCGCGGACGCCATGATGGACGGGGCGTGGGAGGCGGAGAGCCGGGGGGAGCCGCCCTGGTGGGACGCCGAGGTGCTCGGCCGCACCAGACACGGGGACGACCTCGCCGTGCTGAGGCTGCGCCCCAATCGCCCTCTCCTCCATCTCCCCGGCCAGTACGTGAGCGTCAACAGCCCCCGGATCCCGGGTGTCTGGCGCCCCTACTCCCTGGCCAACGCGCCCCGTGCCGACGACACCGTCGACTTACATGTCAGCCTCGTCGAGGACGGCGTCCTGTCCACCGAGCTCGTCCGCCGCACCCGGGCGGGCGACGTCCTGCGGCTCGGCGCGCCCGGTGGCCGGTTAACGCTGCGGACGCCGGTGGAGCGGCCCGTCACCTTCATCGCCGCGGGTACCGGGTGGGCTCCGGTGAAGGCGCTGCTGGAGCAGCTGGCGTGGGAGCCGGGCTCGTACGACGAGGCCCGGCTTTTTGTTGTCGCCCGGGACACCACGTACCTCTACGACCGGGCCGCGCTCGGGGAGTTGTGCACGCGGCTGCCTCATCTCGACGTCACGGTCATAACGCCCGCGCCCGGCCGGCCGAAGGCGCAGGCCACCGGCCGGCTGCTGACGGCTCTGGGCAACCGGGCCAACTGGGCCCGCCACGACGTCTATCTGGCCGGTCCGCCCAGGCTGGTCGACGAGACCGCCGAGGTCCTCCCCGTGCTCGGCGCCGACCCCGAGCGCGTCTTCTGCGACGATCTGCCGCCCGCCGACCAGGGACAGGCCCGCCCGCTCGGCCCGGGCCAGTGGCTGCTCCACCGGCCCCGCCCGCACTGGCACAACCCGTCGGCGCGTGCTCCCGACTGAGAGCCTCAGCACGGGAACCCGACCGGCTCCCGCCTAGCCCTCACTCACCCGTATCGCGTCCCGGTAGGCCCGCGCCGCAGCCCTGAGTGCCGCCTCAGGGTCCACGCCCTCCGTCTCGGCGCGTACCGCCAGTGCCAGTAGTTCGTAGCCGACGCCCTCGCCCTCGGGCAGGGGCACTTCCAGTCCCGCCGTGCGTGCGCGGGATGCCAGCTTGGCGGCGAGTGCGAGGCCCGGCTGGCCGAGCGGGACGCCCTCGGTCACGGATGTCCGCCGCTTCTCGACGGCCTTGGTGCGCAGCCAGTGCTCCTTGACCTCCTCGGGGGTCGAGGCGGTCTCGTCGCCGAAGACGTGCGGGTGGCGGTGGATTAGCTTGGTGACGATGCCACCCGCCACGTCGTCGATGGAGAAGGCCTCCTCCCCGTCCTCCGGGCGGCCCTCCTCGGCGATCCGGGCGTGGAAGACGACCTGGAGCAGAACATCACCGAGCTCCTCGCGCAGTTCGTCGCGGTCGCCCTCCTCGATGGCCTCGACGAGTTCGTACGCCTCCTCGATGCCGTATTTCGCCAGGCCCTTGTGGGTCTGCTGGGACGACCAGGGGCACTCGACGCGGATGCGGTCCATGACCTGGACGAGGTCGAGGAGGCGGGCGCCCGGGAGGTCGTACGACGCGGGGAGCAGTTCGAGGTCGGGCATCTGAACGCGCCCGGAGCCGGCGAGCCGGGCCAGGCCGTCGGTGAGGCGCGGCTCGCCCTCGCCGGTGGCCACCACGACGACCGTGTGCCCGCCGGCGCAGGCGTCGACCAGGTCCTCGGCGGTCGGCGCGGACTCGTCGACCTGGATGCCCGCCTCGCGCAGATACGGCAGCTGGGGGTGCGTGCCGTCCGCGCACAGGACACGGTCGGCGCCGCGCAGCGCCTGCCAGGCGGGCCAGGACAGGAGTCCGGGCGCGACTCGGTGGCTGGTGGTGAGCAGGACGATGCGCCCCGGGCTGGATGCGTTCACACACCGAACGTAACCCACGCCACTGACATCAAGGTCACGTGCCGTGAACAGGGCGGGGTCACGACCCGGCCGGACCGGTTACGCCGTTTCCTTGCTTCCCGACGAGGTGACCTCGCGCAGCCAGGGCAGCTTGGCGTCGACGCGGCTGCTCTTCTCCACGTCCCAGTCGCCGTAGCGCGGGTTCAGGTCGACGTCGAGCTTCTTGGACGCCTCGGACAGTGCCTTCCAGAACGCGGGCTGGCTGGTGTCCGTGCCGAGCGCGGTGGCGAGCTTCTGGGCCTCGATCTGGACGCGGAGGTTGTCGTCGAGCCGCTCGGGAGCGACGCCGTACTGCTGGAGCCAGGCCACTTCCAGCGCCTTCGAGTCGCCCGCCTGCTTCTCCAGTTCGCCGCGGAAGCTCTGGACCTCCTTGCGGGTGACGCTCACGCCCGCGTCCTGTGCGGCCTGGTGCAGGACGCGGTCGAGGACCATGACGTGCAGGGTGTCACGGGTCAGGCCGCCGGACTTGGCGATGGCCTGTTCGTACTGCGCCTCGCCCGTGGTGGCCGCCCGCTGCGCGGACCGTACCTCGTTCACCCGGTTCTCCAGCTGGGAGACGGTGATGCGGTCGCCGCCGACGACGGCCGCGGCACCGGGATGCGCGTCGTTGCCGCAGGCGGTGAGGAGGGGGGCCGCGGTGACGAGCGCGGCGGAGAGGAGGAACGCGGTGCGACGGCGGCGGTGCAAGGAGACCTCCTGTAGGAGCTTGTGCGACGGTGCACAAAGTCTTGCGGTGATCGATGGTAGGCAGGGGACCGGCTATCGGCCACCCATTCGACCCAACGATTCGCCAGGACTTCGGGCACCGTCCCCGGGCCGTCTCCATCCTCACGCCGCACAGGGGCCTCAGCCGGTGATCGCCACCGGCGCGTCCCAGGCGTCGCGGTCGACGGTGATCGTGTGGCCGCCGCGGGTCTCCTTGCTGTTGACCATGTACTGGTGGGCGCGGCTGTGGTTGGTCCACTGGGCGGCGCCGAAGGGCCAGTCGGCGGTCGTGGTGTTCTGTTTGTCCCACAGGGCGTACCAGAGGTTGCCGGGCAGGTCGGTGCGGTTGGTCGCGGTGGCTATCGCCTTGGCGCTGGAGCTGCTGAAGCCGTAGTAGCCGGTGCGGTACGTCTTGGCGTGCAGGGCCTTGTCGAAGGCGCGTACATATGTCAGGACGGCGTCGTTGCACGCCCTGTCGGTGATGTCGTACGCCTCCATGTCGAGGTAGACCGGGCTGCCGGCCTTCATGCCGAGGGCGGCGGCCTTGGCGACGGCGTCCTTGGCGTCGGTGGCGCCGAGGGAGGCGGCGGTTGCGGCGGTGAGCTTCTCGGGGCTGGAGCCCTTCTGGCAGGGCGGCTGCGCGCCCACGTACAGGGGGATGAGTTTCCAGCCGACCGTGCTGACCGACTTCACCCAGGAGGCGGTGAGGTTGGGCTGGGCGCAGCCGCGGTTCTTGCCTCCCACGTAGACGGCGGCCGCTCCGTAGAAGCCGGTGTGCCAGGCCTTCATGGCGGCGAGGGAGGGGGCGGCGCAGGTGTCGAAGGCGCGCCCGGTGTACGTGCGTTGGGCGGGCCAGGTGGTGGCCGTCGTGGTCGCCATGGAGGTCTGTGCCGCGATCCCGGCGCCCGCGACCACGGCCGCGCCCGCCGTGGTCCACGCCGCGTATCTGTACTTTTTCGAATGCCGATGTCTGGACATGCGCCGCAACGTATCCAACACCCCGGCCTGTTCGGGAAACCGCGGATCCCGATCACCACAAGATTCGGCCAAGGCGGCGCAAAACCTTCCAGGAGGCGGGCGATCGTCCCGGACTCAAGGCCCTTCGGGGCAGGTCAGCCGCGGACCTGCCCCAGCCATTGCAGGGTCCGGCTGATCTCGGCGACCAGCGGATGGCCGGGGCCCCGCAGCCGTTCGACGTCGTACTGGAGTCGGGCCAGCGTGTCGTGGGCGGCGGCGCGGTCGCCGAGGGCGAGCAGCAGGTGGCCGATGCGGCGGCGGACTTCGAAGGAGAGCTCGGCGTCCTGGGCGACGTACTGGTTCTCGTAGTACGGGAGCAGCGCGCGGTACTCGGCGAGGGCGGCCGCCGGTTCGCCGAGCTGTTCCAGGCACTGGGCGGCCTCGTAGCGGAAGCGCAGGGACTGCGGGTCGGCCTGGCCCGCCTCGGCGGCGCGCTCGTCGGCGAGGAGGCGCAGTTCGGGCAGGGCGCGGCGGTACTGGCCGTCGTCCATCAGCGTGGCCGCGTACTGCTTGCGCAGGGTGCGGACGACGGGTGAGTGCTCGCCGTGCTGGGCGGCGGCGGCCGGGAGGATGCCGCCGAGGATGTCGACGGCCTGGGTGATGCGGCCCTCGCCGAGGAGGCGCTTGACCTCGTCGACGGCGCCCGCGACGTCGGGCTTCTCGGCGG
>NZ_JAPWHT010000338.1:0-11465 GCF_027270795.1 Streptomyces sp. ActVer | reverse complement strand
GCCGACCCCGCCGAGCAGCCCTCGCAGAGCGCTGCCCCGCCCGCTGCCGGTGACGCGGGCGGTGACAACGCTGTCGGCGGCCAGCAGGTCTGCAACGGCTCCACCGTCACCCTCTCCGGCGAGGACGGCGCCCCCGCGGCGTCCAGCAACCAGTTCCCGGCCGGTACGAAGCTGAAGGTCACGAACCTGGACAACAACAAGTCCACGACCGTGGAGGTCACTGCGGCCTCCGGCAGCTGTGCGCTCCTGAACAACGCGGCGTTCGAGCAGGTCCGCGAGCCCGGCAAGTTCCTGATCCGCAGGGCCCTCATCGAGAAGGTGGGCTGACGGGACGGCCTCCGTCGGTGGGACCTCGCCGCAGTGACGGTTCAGGCTGCCAGGAAGCCGGTCAGCCTGCGGTTCAGCTCGGCGGGGTCCGCGTGAGGCAGCGCGTGGTGCGACACGTCCGGCAGGACGGTCACCTCCGCGCGCGGCAACAGGGTGGCGGCGCGAGCCGCCACCCGTCGCGCGTCATGAGCCCTGCTCCTCTCCGCCAGCAGGACCAGGACCGGCAGTTCGAGCGCGCGCAGGGTCTCCGGCTCGGGGTCCGGGCCCGTCACCGGCCGTACGAGCGGGAAGGTGCCGGCCTCCTCCTGAAGCCGCAGCCAGTCGTGGTCGAGCGGGACTCCCCCGGTCTCCCACTCCAGGAAGGCGCGCAGCCGGCGGGGCGAGCGCCGCAGCATCATCGACCCGGCGCGCAGCAGGTAAGCCGTCTTGAACCCGGAGAAGCACTTCGTCGGGTCGAGGAGGAACAGACGGCTCACCCGCTCCGGCACGTACAGCGCGTACTGCAGGGCGATCCAGCCGCCGTACGAGTGCCCGCCCAGCTGGATCCGGGCTGCCGGGTCGGCGCCCATGTCGTGCAGAAGCGCGCCGATGAGTTCGTCGAGCCACGCGGTGAGGTCTTCGACGGTGCGCAGGGGGCTCTCGGCATCGCGTACGCTGCGGCCCGGTTCGCCGATGAGGTCGACGGCGTGGACCCGGTGCGTACGGGCGAGTTCGGCCGCGTTGGCGAACCAGGAGGCCGAGGTGGCGCCGCCTCCGCCCGGTAACAGGAGGAGCGGGATGCCGTCGCGCGGACCGCAGACGTTGACGACCGTCTCGCCGAAGGCGGTGCGGACGCTGATCTCCTCCCGGTCGGCGGGCCACTTGGCCATGACCTTGTCGTACGCCACGCAGAAGTTCATGCTCCGCTTCCCCTCCCTCTATTATCTCGCTGAACGAGATACTCACTCATCGAGATGATAGACGGGGACGCCGCGTGAAGGACCAGGGACCCGAGATGGAGATCATCCATCTCCTGCGCGCGGTCACCGTCGAACTCGGCCTGCACAGCGCCCGGTTCGCGAACGAGAACAGCATGCACGCCACGGATGTCAGGGCACTGATCTGCCTCATGGACGCCCGCAGGGACGGGACCGAGATGACGGCGGGACGGCTGGGCGACCTGCTCGGGCTCAACTCGGCGGGGACCACCGCCGTCGTCGACCGGCTCGAACGGCTGGGGCACGCGCGGCGGGTACGGGACGGGCGCGACCGGCGCCGGGTGCTCGTCGAGGTGGAGAAGCGGGCGGCCGAACTGGGCCAGGCCTTCTTCGGCCCGCTCATCGGCCGGTCCGTGGAGCTGCTCCGGGGGTACGACGAGCGTGAACTGGCCGCGATCCGGGGCTTCCTGACGGGCGTACGGGAGGCGGCTTCGGGCGCGGAGCCGGACGCGTGATCCGGCCCTGCGGCCGAGCCCGGTGGTCGTTTGCCCGCGTGACCCGTCCGGCGGCCCGTCCGGCCGCGCGGGCGAAACCCATCGCATACGAGGGCCGGGGCGAGGGCCCGGAGCAGGGCGGGCGTCGTACGGAATCCGCTGTTCGGGAGGCGGGTACGCGGCGCGCGAACGCTCTCAGCGAGTGAGTCGCAGCACAGAGGCACCAGGTAACACGGGGTTCACATTCGAGCAATGATCGGGAAATCGCCTGTTGACAGGCTTCCCGGCATCCCCGCGGCGCCCCGGTGCCGCAGCGCCGCAGCACCCGCATTGCGCTGAGAGACCCACCCCGAAGGATGTGGCCCGTGACCTTCAAGGCTGAGTACATCTGGATCGACGGCACCGAGCCGACGGCCAAGCTCCGTTCGAAGACGAAGATACTGGCGGACTCCGAAAAAACAGCCAAGGGTGCCGAGCTGCCGATCTGGGGCTTCGACGGGTCCTCCACGAACCAGGCCGAGGGTCACGCCTCCGACCGCGTGCTCAAGCCGGTCGCCGTCTTCCCGGACCCGATCCGCGGCGGCGACGACGTGCTCGTCATGTGCGAGGTCCTCAACATCGACATGACGCCGCACGAGTCCAACACCCGTGCCGCGCTCACCGAGGTCGCGGAGAAGTTCGCCGCGCAGGAGCCGATCTTCGGCATCGAGCAGGAGTACACCTTCTTCAAGGGCTCGCGCCCGCTCGGCTTCCCCGAGGGCGGCTTCCCGGCCGCGCAGGGCGGCTACTACTGCGGTGTCGGCTCGGACGAGATCTTCGGCCGTGACATCGTCGAGGCGCACCTGGACAACTGTCTCAAGGCCGGTCTCGCCATCTCCGGCATCAACGCCGAGGTCATGCCCGGCCAGTGGGAGTTCCAGGTCGGCCCGGTCTCGCCGCTGGAGGTCGCCGACCAGCTGTGGGTGGCCCGCTGGCTCCTCTACCGCACCGCCGAGGACTTCGACGTCTCCGCGACGCTGGACCCGAAGCCGGTGAAGGGCGACTGGAACGGCGCGGGGGCGCACACCAACTTCTCCACCAAGGCGATGCGCGAGGGTTACGACGCGATCATCACCGCGTGCGAGTCGCTGGGCGAGGGCTCGAAGCCGCTCGACCACGTCAAGAACTACGGCGCCGGGATCGACGACCGGCTGACCGGTCTGCACGAGACCGCCCCGTGGAACGAGTACTCCTACGGTGTGTCCAACCGTGGCGCCTCGGTGCGGATCCCGTGGCAGGTCGAGAAGGACGGCAAGGGGTACATCGAGGACCGGCGGCCCAACGCCAACGTCGACCCGTACCTGGTGACTCGGCTGATCGTCGACACGTGCTGCTCCGCCCTTGAGAAGGCTGGGCAGGTCTGATTCGGCTGTTGTTCGTCGGAAGGGGCGCCCACCTTTGCGGTGGGCGCCCCTTCCGCGTTCTGTCAGGGGTGGCATCGAGGGCGTGGGCGGGTGCGGGTGCGGGTGCGTGGGGGCTTGTCGCGCCCCGCGGCGGAGCCGCAAATCGACACAGCCCCGCGCCCCTGGGTGAGTAGCCCCGAGGCAGCTGAAAGGTCGGCGGCCTCAGGACGTGACGACGAAGTGTCCGGCCTGTGAGAGGAGGCTGCTGTGGTGGCAGGTCTCTGCTTCAATGAGGGCATGACCGGCTTCCAGGAGTTCATCGCGACGGGGCGTCGTGATCTTGAGCCCTTCTGGCCTTCCCGGCAGCATCACGACTTCGACCGGGTGTGTTGTCGCGCGGTGAACGCGCGGGCCCTCTAAAGCCGTACATCCCGGCCTTCGGCCAGCGCGCACGACGTACGTCCTCCGACGACCTCTCGCGCGAAAGAGCTGACCTCTCATGGCGAACACCCGTTCCTTCTCGTCCGTTGCCACCGCCCCCTCCGCGGCCGCCTCTCCGGCCCCTTCCACGGGCTCGGCCCGCCCTCGACTGCGTGCGGTCGACCGGGACGAGGTGGTCGACGTCACGGCCCTTCTCCCGCCGGGCGCCACCTGGCTGCCCGCTCCCCCGCACACCCTGCCCACGCTGCCGGGCCGGCCGCCGATGATCGGGTACCTGGTCCTCGTACCGGCCGACCAGCCGTCGCTCCTGCCGGTCGCCGTGCCGGACGCGGTCCCGGCGGAGTCGCAGGGCGAGGGCGACGACTCCCTCGTACGCGTCGACACCGTGCAGCGCACGGCCGAGGTCGGCGGGCGGCCGCTGGATCTCACGTATCTGGAGTTCGAGCTGCTCGCGCATCTCGTGGCGCATCCGCACCGCGTGCACAGCCGCGACCAGCTGGTCACCACGGTGTGGGGCTACGGGCACGTGGGCGACGGCCGGACCGTGGACGTCCACATCGCCCGGCTGCGCCGCAAGCTCGGGGCGGAGCACCGGGAGGCGATCCGGACGGTGCGGCGCGTGGGGTACAAGTACACGCCGCCGACCGCGAGCTGAATCCCGGACCGGTACCGGCACCGGCACCGGTACCCGTGCCGCTCGCGGATTCGTCCGTCGGCGGAACGGTTCGCCTGTCGGCAGATTCGCGTTCCGTCGCGCGAGGCCGCCGGGCAGAGTCACCCGTATGAGACTTCTGATGCTGGGTGGTACGGAGTTCGTGGGCCGGGCCGTCGTGGAAGCGGCGCTCGCCCGCGGCTGGGACGTGACCGTCTTCCACCGGGGACGCCACGAACCTCCGGCGGGGGTGCGGTCCCTGCACGGCGACCGCACCGCGCCCGACGGACTCGCGGCCCTGGCCGGGACCGAGGAGCAGTGGGACGTCGTCGTCGACACCTGGTCCGCGGCCCCGCGGGTCGTCCGGGACGCGGCGCGGCTGCTGGCGAACCGCGCCCGGCGGTACGTGTACGTGTCGAGCTGTTCCGTGTACGCCTGGCCGCCCGCGGCGGGGTACGACGAGGACAGCCCGGTGGTGGAGGGCGCTTCCCCGGACGGGGAACACACCGACTACGCGCGCGACAAGCGGGGCGGCGAACTGGCCGTGCTGGAGCCATTCGGCGCGGAGCGGGCTCTTCTCGTACGAGCCGGCCTGATCCTCGGCCCGTACGAGAACATCGGGCGCCTGCCGTGGTGGCTCGACCGGGTGGCGCGCGGCGGGCCCGTCCTCGCGCCCGGTCCCCGTGAACTCCCGCTCCAGTACGTCGACGTCCGCGATCTGGCCGAGTGGACCCTCGGGGCGGTGGAGGCGGGGGCGGAAGGGGCGTACAACGTCATCAGTCCGTCGGGGCACGCGACCATGAGGGCGCTGCTCGACGCGTGCGTCCAGGTCGCGGGAGGCACGGCCGCAGGCGGTCCGGACTCGGGAGGTCCGGCCGAGCTTCGGTGGACCGATCCCGAGGTGGTTCTCGCGGCCGGGATCGAGCCGTGGATCCAACTGCCGGTGTGGGTGCCGCCCGGCTCGGAGTCGCACGACGCGATGCACCGGGCGGACGTGTCCAGGGCGGTGCGGGACGGGCTGCGGTGCCGGCCGGTCGCCGAGACGGTGGCCGACACCTGGAGCTGGCTCCAGGGCATAGGAGGCACCGCTCCCCAGCGCCCGGACCGGCCGGTGGTCGGGCTCGACCCCTCGGTGGAGGCCAAGGTCCTGGGTGACTGAACGCCGCGGGGGGTGGCGTTGGCACCACCCCCGCCGGGTGGTTCGGCCCCGTGACCGCGGCGGCGGGCTCGGCGAGACTGGGGGCATGAACACGAACGGGGACAACACGAACGGGGACAGCAGCACCGTCGGCGGCAGGCTGCGTACCACCGCGCTCACCGGGGCGCGGGCCCTGGTGCTGGCCATTGTCGCGCTGGCCGGGTCGATCACCCTCTTCGTCCTGTCCGTCGTGTCGATCGTCCTCGTACCCCTGGGCATCGGCATCGTCACGACACCGTGGGTGCTCGCGGGCGTACGCGGCTTCGCGAACTGGCGGCGGCTGGTGGCGGCCCAGTGGTGCGGGGTGCGGATCCCGCCCGCGTACCGGCCGGTCCCGAAGGACGCGAACCCCTGGGCGCGGTGCTTCCTGCTGCTCGGCGATCCGGCGACCTGGCGGGACCTGATGTGGCTGCCGGTCGACATGATCGCGGGTTTCGTCACGGCGCTGCTGCCCGCCGCGCTGCTCACCTACCCCTTCGAGGGGTTCGCGCTCGGCGCCGGGTTGTGGCAGGTCTTCACGGACGGCACGCGCGTCGGCTGGTGGTACGGGTTCGTGCCCATCAGCGGGCAGCTCAGCGCCCTCGCCGCGGCCGCGCTGGGAGCGGCCCTGCTCGTCACGGGTGTCTACACCGCTCCCCTGCTGCTGCGGGTCCACTTCCTGCTGACCCGGTCCGTCCTCGGGTCCGGCCAGGGCGAGCTGGCCGAGCGCGTCCGTGTGCTCACCGAGACCCGGCGCGACGCCGTCGACACCTCGGCGGCCGAACTGCGCCGTATCGAACGGGACCTGCACGACGGGGCGCAGGCCCGGCTGGTCGCGATGGGCATGGATCTCGGCACCATCGAGGCCCTGATCGAGAAGGACCCGGCGAAGGCCAGGCAGCTGCTCGCGCAGGCCCGCAGGTCCTCCGCCGAGGCGCTCACCGAACTGCGTGACCTCGTACGCGGTATCCACCCGCCCGTGCTCGCGGAGCGCGGACTCGGCGACGCCGTACGGGCGTTGGCGCTGCGGCTGCCGATCAGCACGGAGGTGGACGTGGAGTTGCCGGGCCGGGCGGGCGAACCGGTGGAGGCCGCCGCGTACTTCGCCGTCAGTGAGGTGCTCACCAACGCCGTCAAGCACTCGGGGGCGGACCGGATCTGGGTCGACATCCACCACTCCCGCGAGCACGGCGGGATGCTGCGGATCGCCGTCACCGACGACGGCGGGGGCGCCTCGATCGGCGCGGGTTCGGGACTCTCCGGAGTCGAGCGGCGACTGGGTACATTCGACGCCGTCCTGGCCGTCAGCAGTCCCGCGGGCGCCCCACCATGGTGACCATGGAGATCCCTTGCGAGTTGTCCTGGCCGAAGACCTGTTCCTGCTGCGCGACGGACTGGTCCGGCTGCTGGAGGCGTACGACTTCGAGATCGCCGCGGCCGTCGAGACCGGGCCCGAACTCACCAGGGTGCTGGCCGAGTTGAACCCGGACATCGCCGTCGTCGACGTACGTCTGCCGCCCTCGCACACGGACGAGGGGCTGCAGTGCGCGCTGGCGGCCCGGCGGGCGAGACCCGGGCTGCCGGTGCTGGTCCTCTCGCAGCACGTGGAGCAGTTGTACGCGCGCGAGTTGCTCGCCGACGGGGCCGGCGGGGTCGGCTATCTGCTCAAGGACCGGGTGTTCGACGCCGAGCAGTTCATCGACGCCGTACGTCGGGTCGCGGCGGGCGGTACGGCGATGGATCCGCAGGTCATCCAGCAGTTGCTGACGCGGCGACAGGCGGACGACCGGCCGCTGGGCCGGGTGACTCCGCGCGAGCTGGAGGTTTTGGAACTGATGGCACAGGGCAGGTCGAATGCGGCGATCGCGGGCCAACTGGTGGTCACGGAGCGGGCGATCGCCAAGCACACGTCCAACATCTTCGCGAAGCTGGGTCTTGAGGTCTCGGACGACGACAACCGTCGCGTCCTGGCCGTTCTCGCCTATTTGGACCAGGACCGCTGAAAGGGTCCCGAAAGAGGACCGAGAAAGATCGGCAGCGGTCGTACGGAGATCCGCCAGGAGGCGGGTCCGACGTTCCGCTTTCGCTGAATGATATTCAATGATCCCCGCACAACTGCCGTTGTTTCAGGTGCTTCTGGGCCCCTTGCGCCGGGATTGCGTCACCGAACTCTCACCAATTTCTTGGACCACTGAACACCTCAGGAACCCCCTCCGTATTGAACGGAGCCGCTTCACCTCCTGTCGGGCGCCTCAATGCCCCCGCAAGGAAGCCAGAGGAGTTCCATGGGACGCACAAACCGTAAACGCCGCTCCACGCTCGCCAACCGGGCGATAGCCGCATCGGCGGCTCTCGCGCTGGGTGGCGGCGGTCTGCTGGCGGCCAACATCTACGCTTCTGCGGGCGAGGGCAAGAACTCGACGCAGAACGCGCAGACGACGGCCGCCGGAGTGGCGACGATCAAATGTCCGGACGTCGGCCAGCAGCTGACCGACGTACCGAGGGGCGCACGAGCCGGCGTCGACAAGGAGCTGGCGAAGCTCGACCAGCAGGTCACCGAGGCCTACAAGCGCCTCGCCGACACGCGCCAGGCCCAGGCGGGGGACTCCGGCTACGTCAACAACGCCATCCTCAGTCCGCTGAAGTCCAAGCGGACGGCCACAATCGACCGAATCAACATCAACATCAATCGCGCGGGCGGCAAGGCTCCGAGGGGAGCCGACCAGCTCGCAGGCTGTGAGGGCGTGCCGGCCGACCAGCCCGCCGCCGGCGAAGGCCAGGGCGGCGACGGTCAGGACCAGGGCCAGGGCCAGGGCAACGGCCAGGATCAGGGTCAGGACCAGGGCAACGGTCAGGACCAGGGTCAGGACCAGGGCAACGGTCAGGACCAGGGCAACGGTGGCCAGGACGGCAACGGCCCGGTGGCCGCCGACTTCCAGGACATCACCCAGGTCCAGCCGACCGGTGGCGCCAAGGGCGTCGGTCCGAACGGTCTTCCCGCGAACGGGGACTCCGGTTCGACTGGCTCGTTCACCACGAACTGTGGCACGAACGAGAACGAGCTCCGCAACTCGGACAACGTGATCGTCGCTCCCGGTGTCAGCAACGGTGCGCAGCACCAGCACGACTACGTGGGCAACCAGAGCAACAACGCGTTCGCGAGCGACCAGGACCTGGCGCAGGCGGACACCAGCTGCCAGAACCAGGGCGACAAGTCGTCGTACTTCTGGCCGGTGCTGCGTGTGCAGGACGGTAAGGACGACATCGACGCGAACGCGCCCGGTGGCGGTCAGGACGGCAACGTCGGCACGATCCTCCAGGCCAGCGAGGCTCAGCTGAAGTTCGTCGGCAACCAGAAGAGCGATGTCGTCGCGATGCCGACGGCCCTGCGCATCATCACCGGTGACGCCAAGGCCTTCGTGAACGGCCTCGCCAACGCCAACACCAACTGGAGCTGCACCGGCTTCGAGGACCGTCAGCTGACGGACAAGTACCCGATCTGCCCCGAGGGCAGCTCCGTGGTGCGGACGTCCAACTTCCAGAGCTGCTGGGACGGTCAGAACATCGACTCGGCCAACCACCGCACGCACGTGTCGTACGTCCAGCAGGACGGCACCTGTGGCAACGGTTTCCAGGCCATCCCCCAGCTGCAGGTCCGTCTGGTCTACGACGTTCCGGCGCCGACGATCGAGAACGGGCAGGTCCAGAACCCATTCGCGGTGGACTCCTTCCCGGACCAGCTGCACAAGCCGATCACCGACCACAACGACTTCATCAACTTCTTCGACGAGAACACGATGAAAGAGGTGGTCGACTGCATCAACAGCGGCCAGGACTGCCAGTAGCACGTAGGCGGTAAGCAGGAGAAAGCCGGCGGTGGGATTTCCCACCGCCGGCTTTCTCCTGCCCCGGAACTCCCCGGAACCCGCGGTCAGCTTTTGTGGCTGGAGGGCATGTCGCTCGCCCCGCTGCCGTGATCATCCATGTTCATGTGCTCGGACCCCTCCTCCATGATCCCGCCGAGCTGGCCGCGCAGCGCCGTGACCATCTTCTTCTCGCCGACAGCGACCCACTTGCGGCCGACGAGGTAGTAGCCGCCGTAGTCCTTCGCCCCGTTCAGCCACTCACGCTGACCGCGGTCGGTGGCGAAGGTCGCGAGGACGTACTTGCCGTCGGTGCTCTTGCAGATGGCCTGCCGGATCGTGTCCGCGTCCGTCTGCATGTCCGGCTTGCAGCCCGCCTCGCTCGCGATCTGCTCCAGGCTCCCGCTCGCGGTCTCGGGGACCTTCTTCTCCGCGCTGCCCTCGGAGCCGCAGCCGGTCACCGCCAGCAGTGCCGTGACCGCCCCGGCCGTACCGACCGCGAGCCTCTTCCTCGTCAAACGCATTCGTACGTACCTCCGGGTCCGTTCCGGCGACGTGAACGTGCCGGCTCCGTGCGCACCAGCCGGTGCCATCGGCCTCGGAACCGTCCCTCGGACGGTTCGGTTCCGGCCCACGCCACTGAGAGCCCCGGTAGAGGCTCTGCCTTCGGATACGGCTCCCGCACGCCCGGCGCTCAATCGGCTGCCCGAACATACGGAACAGTTCCCCTCGGTCTCGTCGGAGTCCGTCGGGAACGAAGGCACGGGTGACCGCCTCCGTGTCTACGGCATCACGGGACGCACCACAGTGACGGGCGCCACATCGGCGGCTCTCCGCCATCGCACAAGGGCTGTCGATGGGTGCGTAAAGCCGATGTCGTTCGCGGGCACGCCTGTGCGAGGGTGGGCCCGTGACCACTATCGATGCCGACTGGGACGAGCGTGTGACGGCCGCCTGGGCCGCCTTCGACGACTACGCCGAGGCGCAGGCGGCCGACTTCCGCGCGGTGATCGACGCGCTGGTCGCCGAACTGCCCGCCGACAGCCCGGTCGGCCCGTTCGAGCGGGCCTGCGCCTGGGACTCGACGGGCCACTCGGACCGGGCCGTGCCGCTGTACCGGGAGGCGCTGGCGCGCGGGCTCGACGGCTACCGCGGCCGGCGTGCGAAGATCCAGCTCTCCAGCTCGCTGCGGAACATCGGACAGCCTGAGGAGGGCGTCAAGCTGCTGACGCCGGAAGTCGTCGCGCCCTCAGACGAGTTGGACGACGCCGTACGCGCCACACTCGCGCTGTGCCTGGCGAGCCTGGGCCGCGAGCGCGAGGGGCTCGCGCTCGCCCTGGGCGCCCTGGCCGCTCATCTGCCGCGATACCAGCGGTCGATGGCGAACTACGCCCGTCTGCTCGTGGAGCCGGAGGCGTAACTCCCCCACGGACTCGGGGCAGTCCAGGTGACCAACCACGGATTCGCTCGTTTTGCTGAACGTGCAGTCACAGGATGTCGCCCCGCGCCCCGCACCAGAACCCCGACCCGGACCGGTCGTCGACGTCGAGCAGGCCGAGGCCGCGCTCGTCGAGCACTATCCGCGGCTCGTCCGGCTCGCCTATCTGGTGCTGCCGCCGAGCCTCGGCCGCAACCGCCGAGTGCTCACCGCGCACGCCCTCACCCAGCGCGCGCTGCCCCGCGGCCGGACGTCCGGCGACGCCTCGGTCCTCCCCGCCCAGAAGCCCGCCGAGAGCCGCCACGCCGATCCCGGATACGCGTACGTACGCCTGCGGGTGCTGCGTACGGCGCTGGAGGCCGGCCGCCCGCTGACGTTCAGGGCCTGGCCGAAGCGGGCGCAACTGCCGCCGCTGCTCCCCCAGGTGTGGGGCCTGCGGCTCTTCCCTCGCTCGGGCGGCGCCGACGAACTCGCCCTGGACCAGCGGCTGTCGGCCCTGTCCGCCCCGGCCCGGGCCGCCTACGTCCTGCGCGGTCTGGAGCGGCTGTCCGACGCGGACGTACGCGGGGTGCTGGCCGCGGCGGGCGAGGAGGACCCGGCCGACGCGCTTGACGAGGCCGACGAGATCGAGGCGAAGTACGGGCTGCTGAGGTCCCCCGAGTTCGACCCGTGCTCGCTGCAGGCCCGGCCGCCGGACCTGATGCGCCGCCGCCAGCACATGAAGGCGGCGCTCGCCGCGGCCGCCGACCGGTTCGGGGTCGTCGACGTACTGGA
>NZ_JAPWHT010000337.1:0-11488 GCF_027270795.1 Streptomyces sp. ActVer | reverse complement strand
CCACTACGCCACCGGCGTAGTGGTGGCGGGCCAGGCGCCGCGCGGCCCACACGGCTTCGGGCGCGGCGACCCAGTGGACCTCGTCGAACAGGTCGTAGGCGACGTTGCGGGGATAGATGCTGCTGCCCAGGCCGCGCATCAGACGTGGGGCGGCGGGCTGGCCGAAGATGGTCGACCCGGTGGTGTCCACGCCCACGACCCGCAGCCGGGGGAAGTAGCCGCGCAGCACGGAGGCGATGCCGGCCGAGTGGCCGCCGGTGCCGACGGAGACGACGAGGGTGTCGATGCGGCCGAGCTGGGCGACGAGTTCGTGGGCGAGCGGAGCGTAGGCGGCCACGTTGTCGGGGTTGTTGTACTGGTCGGGGCACCAGGCATCGGGGTGACGGGCGAGAAGTTCCTCCACGCGGTGGCGGCGGGCCTCCTGCCAGCCCCCGGTGGGGTGCGGGACGTCGACGAGGTCGACCTCGGCGCCGTACGCGGTGAGCAGGCCGGTCATGAGAGGTTCCATGCCGGGGTCGGTGACGACGGTGACCGGGTGGCCGTAGGTGGCTCCGGCGAGGGCCAGGCCGAGACCGAGGGTGCCGGAGGTGGACTCGACGATCCGCGCGCCGGGCAGCAGCTGCCCGCGTTCCCGGGCGGCACGGACCATGTACAGGGCGGTGCGGTCCTTGATGCCGCCCGGGTTGTGGCCTTCGAGCTTGGCCCAGAAGCCGCGTCCGGCGGGCGCGAAGGGTTCACCGATCCACAGGACAGGGGTGCCGCCGACGAGGCCGGCGGCAGTGTGCAGCGGGTGTTCGGCGCCGGCCAGCAGCTGGGCGGGCGAGGTGGGCACAGCAGTGCGGGTGAGGTGCTTCATGGCGTGCTTCTCCTGCGGCCGGCGCCGCGAACGGCGACCGGTCGTATGTCGGGGGAAGAGACGGAGGTGATCAGCTGCCGCGCCGAAGTCGTGCGGGGGCGGCGGCAGGGACGATCAGGTCCGCCAGACGCCGATACGGGACCGCGTCTGACCGACGGATGACACGCCGGGTGCGGGGAGCAGGGGCTGAAGGGCCGGCCGTGCGGTTGGCGGCTGGGCGCCGAGGTGTTCGGCAGATGGGGTGACGTGGACCGCAGGGACGGCCACGGGGACATCGCGCGTGGGCTGAACCGTCGGCTCGTCCAACCCCCAGCAGTGCACATCACTGTTGCGCGCGGGATCCGTCTGCCGGGCTGTCGTCTGCTGCGGCCGCTCGGGGGCCTGCCCACAGCTCGCGGAAGAGGTGAACACCGGTGTGTCGGCCTGCCCCGCAGGGGTGGCTGAAGGGCCGTGTGCGCAGGCCAGGACATGTAGAAGCGCGGCCAGCAACACCAAGAGCGCCGCTCCGGTCCGTGCCACGGAGCGGCTGCTTCGAGAGAACGAGCCAGCCCACATGAGCACAAAGAGTAATCAATCGAGCACATAAAGTCCTTGTCAAAAGGGGCTGCCCAACGCGGCGGCGCAAGCCTCGGCGCGACGTGAAATCCCGCGCGCCGCCCGGATTCGTCTGCACCTCGGGCGGACGCCCGTTCGGGCATCTTCATTGCCGCAAATCACCGCATCGGGTGAATTCCGGCCTCGATCGGCCCTATCCGGACCGCACCGCCCGGCATCCGGGGGTTCTCTGAGGGGGAGCAGACCAGGAGATCCGGATGCGGCGCACCCCCGGCACGACAGCACCCAAGCCCGCGGCAGCCCGCGGCCTGGGTGCTGTCGTGCTGCTCGCGCTCCTGGCTCTCCTGCACGCGACGTTCAGCCCCGGCCCCTCGCACCTGTCCGCGCTCGACCTGGACGGTTGCCGACTCCATGCCGCCGCGCCGAGCGCGCACCTCTGCGAAACGGCAACGCCGGTGGTCGCGACCGCGGTGGGCGCCGAAGGTCATCGGAACGGCGACGTGCGCCAGTCCTGCGCCGCGTCCGGCTACGGGCCACGCCAACTCGCGGATCTCTCTCATCCCCCGGTCATGTCCGGCACCACGCCCGGCTTCCCCGCGGTCTCGTCGCCGGGCAACGTGTCACCCGCCGTGACGGGTGCTTCCACCCCGGGTTCGCCCTTCGGCTCGGTCGTCCTGCGCTGCTGAGAGGAACAGGCCGCCCCGCCCCGACGTGCGCGCGGGCACCCCGCCGGTCCCCTCCCTCCCCTGACAGCACCGCAGGAGCATCGCCATGCCCAAGGACGTCTACGCCGCCATCGGCGCACTCGTACGCACCGAGGTCGCCCGTACGCACACCCAGCCGCCCCACCCGTCGACAGAGGATGCCGCGGCCCGCGAGGAGATCGTCGCGCCGAAGTCCCCGCCCGAGCCCGTCCGGCGGCGCCTGCGCTCACGAGCCACCGCGGCCCTGCGCCGGCTCGCCGCCGTCTCCGGATAGCGCCGCACCGCCGCGCAATCCTCACCGGCTGCCTACATCCGGCAAGCTCCACCGAAGCGGGTGATTGCTCTTGCAACGAGAACGCCGGTGTTGCCCATGTCACCTTTTCCACCCGGGAGTTCAGCATGTCCAAGGAGCGCAGGCCGGTAACGTTTTGGCGTCGGCACGAGCGAAACGTCGGGGGTCCAGTGGTGATACGTCGTATGGCGGCAGCGGTCGTGCTGCTCGCCGCGGCTGTCCTGCTGCACTTCGGGACGCCCCACCACTCCTTGGTCACATCCGGCGCGGTGTCCTCCATGGCACCCGCAATCGAACCGGAGTCCAGGAAACAGCAGGGTTCCTCATCTGCCGTGCCGCATGTCGGTACCGGCTGGCAGCACCACCAGGCCGACGCCGAGGCCCTCGCCCTGCCGCCCCGGACAGGTCACCCCGTCGAGACACCGTCGCTCGCCACCGACGCGATCGCGGACGAGACACACGTGTCCCTCACCGTGGTGTCCGGGCCGGCACATCCCCGCACCGCGCGAGAGGCATGGAACCCGGGCGCCGGACTCGCCCCTACCCCCAGCACTCTGCAGACGTTCCGCTGCTGATCGGCAGCGTGCTCCGCGCACCCTCCTCACCACCGGTACGCACCACCACCGTCGTGGGACGAGCGTTCAACCGACCGCTCCCCACCGCGCGTTGACGCGTACCCGGACGCGCGCAGCACGCACTCTTCGCACCCTTCCCTCTCTGAGAGCCCCACGAAGAGTCACGAGGCCGATATCCATGCACACGCTCATCGAGCACGCCCGTACGTTCCCCGCGAAGATCGCCGACCAGCAGGAGGACTTCGCCCGGCTGGCCCGCGGGCAGCAGCCCCAGGCCCTGTTCATCTCCTGCTCCGACTCCCGCGTCATCCCCGCCCTGTTCACCGGTGCCCGCCCCGGTGACCTCTTCGAGCTGCGCACCGCGGGCAACATCGTCCCGCCCTACCGCGGGCAGGCCGCCTGCGGTGTCGCCGGATCCCTCGAATTCGCCGTCCAGGCCCTGCAGATCCCCGACATCATCGTGTGCGGCCACTCGCACTGCGGCGCTGTCCAAGGGCTGATGCGCGAGCAGAACGTCCAGACGATGCCACTCGTACGACGCTGGCTGTCCCGGGCCGGGCACCGGGCCCGGGCCGACGAGCCGTGGCAGGCCCAGGGGCTCGGCGAGGACCCCGTCGCGGTGACCCAGCAGCACGTCCTCACCCAGCTCGACCACTTGCGCAGCTATCCCTTCATCGCCCGGCGCCTGTCGTCGGGGCGGCTGCGGCTGCACGCCTGGTACTACACGGTCGAAACCGGCGAAGTGCTCGCCGCCGCGCCCGGCCGCCGCGCCTTCAAGCCCCTGTGACCCGACCGGACCACGGCCCCGCACACACCCGTCCGCTCCGGTCGCTCCGCACGCGACGTTCCTTCCCCCACAGAGAGAACGCCATGACCTCACCTCTGTCCTCCCTCCGGTCCGCCCTGCGCACCGACTTCACCTCCTCCCTCGTCGTCTTCCTCGTCGCCCTGCCGCTGTGCGTGGGCGTCGCCGTCGCCTCCGGTGTCCCGGCCGAACTCGGCCTGATCACCGGCATCGTCGGCGGCCTGGTGACCGGGCTGCTGCCCGGCAGCAGCCTCCAGGTCAGCGGACCCGCAGCCGGCCTGACCGTGCTCGTCCTCACCGCCGTACAGGAGTACGGGCTGCCCGCCCTCGGCGTGATCGTCCTCGCCTCCGGACTGCTCCAACTCGCCCTCGGTGCCCTGCGTCTGGGCCGCTTCTTCCGCGCCATCTCGCTGTCGGTCGTGCACGGCATGCTCGCCGGCATCGGCCTCGTGCTGATCCTCGGACAGCTCTATGCGCTCGCCGACCGCAAGGCCCCCGGCACTGGTACCGCGAACATCGCCGGACTGCCCGGCCTCGCCGGTGACGTCCTGTTCTCGGACCCGGCCCTGATCGCCGTCGCCATCGGTGCCGGAACCGTCGCCGTCATGACGCTGTGGAAGAAGCTGCCCGGCAAGGCACAGCTGCTGCCGGGTCCGCTCGTCGCGGTCGGCACGGCGACCCTCGCCACCGTCGTCTTCGACCTGCCCGTCGCCCGCGTCCAGGTCAGCGGCCTCGTGGAGTCGATCCAGCCGCCCGCCGGGAGCGACTTCGGCCAGCTGGCCGAAGTCGGACTGCTCACCACCATCGTCGCGTTCACGCTGATCGCCTCTGCCGAATCGCTGTTCAGCGCAGCGGCGGTCGACCGGCTGCACGACGGACCGAACACCGACTACGACAAGGAGCTGATGGCCCAGGGCGCGGGCAACACCCTGTGCGGGTTGCTCGGCGCACTACCGATGACCGCGGTGATCGTCCGCAGCGCCGCCAACGTCCAGGCGGGCGCGCGCACCAAGGCCTCCCGCGTCCTGCACGGCGTGTGGCTGCTGCTGTTCGCCGCCCTGCTGCCCGGCGCGCTGGGCGTGATCCCGACCGCCGCCTTGGCCGGCGTTCTCATCCACGCGGGCTTCAAGCTCCTGCCTGTCAAGGAGCTTGGCCCGCTGTGGCGCGAACACCGGGGCGAGGCCGTGGTGTTGGTGATCACGGCGGGGGCGATCCTGGTCACCAACATGTTCGAGGGCGTCCTGATCGGACTGCTGCTGGCGGTGGTGAAGACGGCCTGGGAGACCTCTCACGTGCACATCGACGTCACCGAGCCGGGCAGCGGCCCGGTGCAGGTGCGGATCGCCGGCCACGCCACCTTCCTGCGCCTGCCGCGTATCCTCGACGCCCTGGAGCAGCTGCCCGCCGACCGGCCCATCGAGCTCAACCTCGCCGGACTGCGGCACCTCGACCACGCCTGCATGAGCGCCCTGCAGCACTGGGCGGACCAGCACAACGCGCACACCGTTCAACCCGAGCGCACCCGCGCCTCGGCATGAGTGAGGGCCCGTGGGGCGGCGTTCCGGCCGCCCCACGGGCCTTTGGTTACATACGGGGTGAACAGCCATCGATGTTCACCCGTACTCTCTGTCGTACGCCTGGCCGCTTGCGCGGGCAGGACAGCCCGGATCCGGAGAGCCACGTGCCACAGCATCCCGAGCAGCCAGAACAGTCGTCACGAGGACGCACCGGCCGTAGCCAGCCCACCGCCCGCCTCATGCGCGGTGCCGCTCTGGCCGCAGGTCTGGCCTTTCTTCCCCTGGCCACGGCCTGCAGCGGTGGTGGAGAGGACGGCGCTGTGGCGAACCGCAAGCCGCCGGAGATCTCCGACGCGCCTGCGGCGGCGGTGGTGGCACCGGCGAAGGTCGAGGTGATCGCCAACCTGACCGGCTGCAAGCCCAAGATCCGTATCGACGCGGACGAACTGCGCCAGGGCCTGTGCCACACGGGGAAGGTCGACTACAGCATCACGACCTTCCCCGAGGAGAAGTACAAGGACACCTGGCTGGAGTCCGCCTCCATCTACGGGGGCAAGTACCTCGTCGGCTCACGCTGGGTCGTCGCCGCGAAGCCGGAGATGCTGGAAGGGCTCCGCGCCAAGCTCGGCGGGAATATCCGGCAACTGCAGGGCATCGGCCCGAACCCGGCGCCGAGCACGTCGTAGCGGTACGCCGCCCCCACAGCACCGCAGGCCCGGCAGGGCCCCGTCCACAGCGTACGACCCACCGACCTGGAGACCGTTTCATGCACACGGCAACGCGCCGGGCCAGGAAACCGCTGACCGCGCTGGCACTGGTCGGCGCCGTGCTTGCCCTCCTCCTCGGCGGCGCCGGCCCCGCCTCCGCCCACGCCTCCCTGAGCGACTCCAACCCGGCCGACACCTCCGTCCTCAAGACAGCCCCGAAGCAGGTGACACTCGCCTTCACCGAAGCTGTCAACCTCTCCGACGGCTCCCTGCGCGTGCTGTCTCCGAAGAACGAGCGGGCCGACCGCGGTGCGCCCACGCACCTGGGCGGGAAGGGAAACACCGCTCGCGTGATGCTGCGCGGGAAGCTGTCCGAGGGCACGTACACGGTGTCCTGGCGCGTGGTCTCCGCGGACAGCCACCCCATCTCGGGCGCGTTCACCTTCTCCATCGGTCAACAGTCGGCCACCACCGCCGTGGTGCCGACCGAGTCACCGGACGACACCGCCGTCTCCCGTCTCTACGGGTTCTTCCGCTACGTCGCCTACGGCGGCCTCGCCCTGCTCATCGGCGTCGCCGTCTTCCCCCTCCTCTGCTGGCCCGCCGGTGCACGCCTGAGCCCTCTGCGCAAGCTGCTGATCGGCGGCTGGACGACGCTGGCCGTCTCCACCGTCGTCCTGCTGCTGCTCCGCGGCCCGTACGAGACCGGCCAGGGCCTCAGCGCGGTGTCCGACCTCTCACTCCTGGGCACGACCGTCACCGGCAGGACCGGGGCGGCCCTGGGCACACGGCTGTTGCTGCTGGCCGCCGCAGGCATCCTCGCGGCGCTGCTCACCAACCGACACCGCCGCATGGCCGAGCAGACGCGGCAGGAGCCCGCCGCTGACCCTACGGACACGTCGTCCACCGCCACCGCGGGCGCAACCGTGCCGCCCGCCGACGCACCGCGGTTCGGGCTCGGGGTGCGGGCCGCGGGCGCGGTGTTGGCCGCCGGCCTGGCCCTCACCCGGGCCGCCGCCGAGCACGCCTCGGCCGGGCTCCAGGTCCCGCTGGCGATCCCGGTCTCCGTTCTGCACCTGCTGGCCATGGCGGTATGGCTGGGCGGTCTGGTCGCGCTGACTCTCGCCCTGTTCCGGGCCCCCGCCGGCACGGTGATCCCGGCAACGGCGGTCGCACGCTTCTCCCGGCTGGCCTTCACCGCGGTCGTCGTCCTGGTCGTCACCGGCGTCTACCAGTCCTGGCGTCAAGTCGGATCCTGGGACGCCCTGTCCTCCACCGAGTACGGCAGGACCCTCACCCTCAAGGTCGCTGCCGTGTTCCTGGTGCTGATCGCGGCGGCGTTCTCCCGCCAGTGGACCGCGCAACTCATCCACGAGCCACAGCCGACGGAAACCCTCCCGGCGGTCGTGCCCCAGCGCGTCCGCGTGGCGGAGCGCGTGGGCGTCGGCGCCTCGTCGGACGGTGGCACAGCCGAGAGCGGGGATGGTGACGGGCCACCCAGCCCGCGCGATCCCGCCGACAACTCCAACCCCTCCGAGTCCCCGTCCGCATCCGACCCGTCCGGCCCTCCGTCCGCATCCGACCGGTACCGGCGGGTGCTGCGCCGCTCGGTCGCCGCCGAGGCCGTCCTCGGTGTCGTCGTCCTGGCGATCACCACGGTGCTCACCGGAACCCAGCCCAGCCGCGCCGCCGCGGACAGCGCCGCAGCGGCCACCGCCTCCCAACGGCCTCCGGCGAGGGTGGTGACAGTTCCCTTCGACCTTGGCACACCGAACGGGAACGGCAAGGTGCAGATCACCTTCGACCCGGGTCAGGTCGGCGAGAACACCGTGCAGGCCCTGGTGTTCGCGTCCGACACCGGTGTCGCCACCGTCCCCGAAATGCGCCTCACCCTCACCCATCGCGGCGAGCGGATCGGCCCGCTGGACGCGAAGCTCGTGAACAAGGGGGGCTTTTGGTGGTCGGACAGCCTGCGGCTTCCGCTGCCCGGCACCTGGACCATGCGGCTGACCGTACGCACCACCGACATCGACCAGGTCACCGTCTCCAAGAACGTCACCATCAGGCCCCTGCCGAACTACTGACCGGCCAGGCGCGGGCCACCGCTGACAGCCGCCGAGTGACGGCGGATCCCAGGGCCGGCGATGAGCGCGGCTCAAGCCTGCCTGCGGGCGGCGATCCCTTCGACGTAGATGTCCATGGAGAACTCGAAGAGCGTGTCGGGTGAGTCGGGTTCCAACGCGCTGACCCGCTTCAGGTTCGGCAGCTCGTCTTCCGTCTCGGAGCGCAGCCACGGCGGCGGCAGCTGTTCCAGGTCCGCGGGTTCCAGGTGGGCGGGCGGCCGGTCGTAGAGACTGTCCTGCAGTTCCACGAACCCCACGACGAACCGGACCGTCTCCATGCACGCGCGGTAGGCATCCGCCAGCGACAGCCCCGCGCTCTCGAAGAACTCGATCAGGGCGTCCACGTTGCGCAGCATCGTCGGATGCCGCGCCATCGTGATGTTCTCGGTCAACGCGAGGGTGGTCATGCCGGGATGGCGCCGGTAGTGCGCCCGCAAGTCCCGGCAGTACGCACGCAGACTGTCCCGCCAGAGCCCCGGTTCCAGCGCCGGCGCCTGCCATTCGGACTCGAAGAGCTCGGCGGCCACGGTCAACAGGTCGCGCCGGTCCTCGACGTAGTTGTAGAGCGCGCGGGGCGAGACGCCCAGGTCGGCCGCGAGTGAACGCATGGTCAGCTCGGCCGCGGGGTGGTGGTCGATGAAGTTCAGCGCGGCCTGGCCGACCGACTCGCGGGTGAGGGTGGGGCGGCCCTTGCGGTGGGTCGGCCGCCGTCTGGCAGCAGGGTTATTGCTCATCGGCCCCGAGGCTAGCAATCACTGAACTTCACACGTGTTGACTTTAAGGAGTTCGATCGACACAGTGATCCGGGTAAGGCTCGCCTAACTCCTTGGAGCCGCCTCATGCGCCGCCCGGCCCGTCTCGCCATGGACCTCAGCCCGCTCCGCGAGAGCCGCGACTTCCGCCTGCTGTACGCGGGCTTCCTCGGCGCGATGTTCGGCACCCTGATGACCAGCGTCGCGGTGGCGGTGCAGATCTACGAACTCACCGGATCGCCGCTGCACATCGGCCTGGTCAGCCTCGCCCGGGCCCTGCCGCTCGTGGTCGGCGTGCTGGTCGGAGGGGTCCTGGCCGACCGCCACGACCGCCGCCTCCTCATGCTGGCCACACGGCTCCCGCTCACCCTCGTAGCGGCGGCCCTGGCGGTCAACGCGCTGCTACCGGACCCGCAGGTGTGGCCCCTCTACGTCGCCACCGCGCTGACCGGACTACTCGCCGGACTCGGCGGCCCGGCCATGCTGGCGGCCATCCCCGCCCTCGTGGGCACCGAACGCCTCGCGGCGGCAGGCGCGCTGGCCTCCGGATCCACCCAGCTCGCGGCGCTGCTGGGACCCGCCGTCGGCGGCGTGCTCATCGCGGGCCCCGGCCTTGCCGCCTGCTACGCCGTGGATGCGGCCGGGTTCCTCGTCTTCTCGGCGGCCCTGTACTTCGTGCGCCCGCTCCCACCGACGACGGCACACGCCGGCAAGGGCGTACGCCAGGCATTCGAGGCGGTCGCGGACGGCGTCCGCTTCGTCCGCGGCCACCGTCTCATCGTGGGCCTGCTGCTCATCGACGCCGCGGCGATGGTCTTCACGATGCCGCAGGCGCTGTATCCCGTCCTGGCCGACCAGCAGTTCGGCGGCGGCCCGGGCGTGGTGGGCCTGCTGTACGCCGCACCCGCCCTCGGAGCTCTGATCGGCGCGGCCACCAGCGGCTGGACCGGCCGGGCCGGCGGTCACGCCCTGATCGGCGCGGTCCTGCTGTGGGGGCTGTCACTGACCGGCTTCGGCGCCACCTCGTACCTCCCGCTCGCTCTCACGCTGCTGGCCCTCGCCGGGCTCGGCGACCTGATCTCCGAGACGCTGCGCTCGGCGCTGCTCCAGCACGGCACGCCCGACGAGCTGCGCGGGCGGGTCAGTAGTCTGTGGATGGTCCAGGCCAGCGTCTCGCCCGCGTTGGGCAACGCCGCCGTCGGCTTTCTCGCCGAACTGACCAGCGCCCGCGCCGCGGTGGTCACCGGCGGCCTGTTCTGCGTGGTCGCCACACTCGCGGTCGCGGCGGCCTTCCCGGCTCTCCGTCGTGCCCGGCTCACCGCGCCACCCGTCGAAGTTCCGTCCAACGCGTCGGCTACCCAGCACGCAGGTACGGAGGCCACGGACGGGTCGGTGCCCAAGCGCCAACAACTGTGGCTACGCCGACCAGGCCGACTTCCTGGCCTATACGAGCTACGAGGCGGACCACAACATCAGTTCCCCAGGGTCATGTAGCCGGCGAGCCTTCGGCTGTTCTGCGCGGGCGACTCCCCCCTTGACCTGCTCGGCACCGGGGGAAAGAGGAGTCGAGGATCCACCAGCGGCCGCCGAACTTCACCCGCTTGATCCCGCAGTGCGTTGTAGATGTCGTACGGATACGGCGTGTGCTGCTTGGGCTTGGGGAAGCCGGCGACCAGGGTGTTCGTGTCGGGGGCGAACAACGCCCGCAGCGACAAGGGCGATGTCGATGTTGCCGGCGATATACGAGAACAGGGCAAGGTGTTGAGCTCAATGCGTTGCTGGTTCTCATCGACACTTCAGGGCTCTGTGATCGCTAAGGGCTACCCGAAACCGTCGACAAACGTTGCTCGCGTTTTCACCTGCAGAACCACCCGAACGCCTGTGGGGCGGCAGCGGCGCCGCCCCACAGACACGACAGGCAGTGGGTCAATTGTGCGACGACGCCGTGTGCCGCTTGGCCAGCCACCATGCTCCGCCACCGAGTACCAGCAGGGCCACGACCACCCCGCCGATGATCACGCTCGCCGAGATGCCCTCGTCCTCCTCGGCGGCCGCGTTCTCGGTTTCGGCGCCCGCGGCCGTGGTGCCCGACTCGGTGGCCGACGGTGTAGCGGTGGGGCTGGGCGCCTCACTTGCGGTGGGGCTCGGGCTGAGAGGGGTAGCGTCCGGTGCCGCCGCCTTCAATGTCAGGATCGGCGCGGGCTGTTCGGGTTCCTCGCCGCCGCTGGGCAGCTCGATCCAGCGGGAGATTTTCCCGTCGCTGTAGACCTCGACGGTCTTGAACGCGACCTCCTTCGCATCCGGTAGCTGCCGGACCTTGATCTTGTGCTCGGCGTCGACGCCGGCCTTCAGGGCGGGGCCGCCGACGGTGTATCCGTCGCTGGTGGCCTTCAGCTTCCAACCCTTGGGCGCCTCGCCGAGCGTCACGTCACCGGGAGCGATGCCTTCGGGCAGCACGACACGCATTTCGGTGAAGCCCACCGAGTCGGACTCGGCCTCGGAGACGAAGCTGAGGGTGACGTTCTCGGCCAGGGCCTGCGGGGTGTCGGCCTCGACCTCCGCGTGCGCGGCGGCCGGCGCGGCCAGGGCGAGCGTGGCCGCC
>NZ_JAPWHT010000336.1:0-11489 GCF_027270795.1 Streptomyces sp. ActVer | reverse complement strand
GCGTCCATGTCGACCTGCTGGTTGGGGAACGGGAAGGAGCCGGCCGCGATCACCTGTGCGAGGTCGGACGCGCTCTGCAGATAGGTGAGCCCGTCGGCGGTCCTCGCGGACTTCGCCCCGGCCCTCGGCGAATCGTTCGCACGCGCGCGTGCCGGCGGTCGCGAGCTGTACGGCTTCGCCAACCACGAGCTGGTCTCCAGTTATCTCGGTACGTCCACGGGTCTGCGCCTGCGGCACGACCAGCCCAACGGGACGCTGGAGCTGAACGCCAAGTCGCCGGACCGTACGCGCTCGGCGTGGGCCGGCCGGTCGACGCGGGACTTCAAGGACGTGGACCCGGCGGCGCTCGACGCGGAGCTGGCCACGCGGCTGGGCTGGGCCGAGCGGCGCGTCGAGCTGCCCGCGGGCCGGTACGAGACGCTGCTGCCGCCGACCGCGGTCGCGGACCTGCTGATCTACCAGATGTGGTCGGCGGCAGCCCGGGACGCGGCCGAGGGCCGGACGGTGTTCAGCAAGCCCGGCGGCGGGACGCGCGTCGGTGAGAAGCTCACCGACCTGCCGCTGACCCTGCGCAGCGACCCGAACGAGCCGGGCCTGGAGTCCGCGCCCTTCGTGCTCACGCACTCCTCCGGCGACGACGCCTCCGTCTTCGACAACGGACTGCCGCTCCGGCCCACGGAGTGGGTCAGTGAGGGCGAGCTGCGGCATCTGACGAGCACCCGGCACAGCGCCGGCCTGACCGGTCTCCCGGTGGCCCCCGGCATCGGCAACATCATCCTCGACGGCGGCGAGGACAAGTCTCTGGAGGACATGGTCGCCGCTACCGAGCGGGGTCTGCTGCTGACCTGCCTCTGGTACATCCGCGAGGTCGACCCGGCGACGCTGCTGCTGACCGGGCTGACCCGCGACGGCGTCTACCTCGTCGAGAACGGCCAGGTCGTCGGCGAGGTGAACAACTTCCGGTTCAACGAGTCGCCGGTGGACCTGCTGGGGCGGGCGACCGAGGCCGGGCGCACGGAGAAGACCCTGCCGCGCGAGTGGAGCGACTGGTTCACCAGGGCCGCGATGCCCGCCCTGAGGGTGCCCGACTTCAATATGAGCTCTGTCAGTCAGGGCGTATAACCTCGATAGCCTCGCAGTCGGCCGACATCCCGGCTGCCCGAAGATCATCCAAGGAGACACGAGAACCGTGACGGACATCGTCGACGAGCTGAAGTGGCGCGGGCTGCTCGCCCTCTCCACTGACGAGGACGCATTGCGCAAGGCGTTCGCGGACGGTCCCGTCACGTTCTATTGCGGCTTCGACCCGACCGCGCCCAGCCTGCACCTCGGCAACCTCGTGCAGATCCTCACGATGCGCCGGATCCAGCAGGCGGGCAACCGCCCGCTGGGCCTGGTCGGGGGCGCCACGGGCCTGATCGGCGACCCGAAGCCGAACTCGGAGCGCACGCTCAACGAGCCGGACATCGTGGCCCAGTGGGTCGAGCGGCTGCGTGCCCAGATCCAGCCGCTGCTGGACTTCGAGGGTCCGAACGCCGCGGTGATGGTCAACAACCTGGACTGGACCCAGGGCCTGTCGGCCATCGAGTTCCTGCGTGACATGGGCAAGCACTTCCGGGTCAACAAGATGATCGCGAAGGAGGCCGTCTCCCGGCGGCTCAACTCCGACGCGGGCATCAGCTACACGGAGTTCAGCTACCAGATCCTGCAGGGCATGGACTTCCTGGAGCTCTACCGGAGGTACGGCTGCACGCTGCAGACCGGCGGCAGCGACCAGTGGGGCAACCTCACCTCGGGCACCGACCTGATCCACCGGGTCGACCCCGAGGCCGTGGTGCACGCGCTGGGCACACCGCTGATCACCAAGGCGGACGGCACCAAGTTCGGCAAGACGGAGTCGGGCACCATCTGGCTGGACCCGGAGATGACGACGCCGTACGCGTTCTACCAGTTCTGGCTGAACGCGGACGACCGGGACGTATCCAAGTTCCTGCGCATCTTCAGCTTCAAGTCCCACGAGGAGATCGAGGAGCTGGAGAAGCTCACCGAGGAGCGTCCGCAGGCCCGGGCCGCGCAGCGCGCGCTCGCCGAGGAGCTGACGACGCTGGTGCACGGCACCGGGCAGACAGCCGCCGTGGTCGCCGCGTCGCGGGCGCTGTTCGGTCAGGGTGAGCTGGGTGACCTCGACGCGGCGACGCTGGGTGCGGCGCTCTCCGAGGTGCCGCACATCCAGGTCGCCGAACTCGGTCCGGTGGTGGACCTCTTCGCCGAGGTGGGGCTGGTGGCCAGCAAGTCCGCTGCGCGGCGGACGGTGAAGGAGGGGGGTGCCTACGTGAACAACGTGAAGGTGGCCGCCGAGGATGCCGTTCCCGGCAAGGAGGATCTGTTGCACGGGCGGTGGCTGGTGCTGCGGCGGGGCAAGAAGAACCTCGCAGCCGTTGAGCTCCGCTAGGAGCATGCGAACGGCGGGTTGGTTCGTCGGTGCGGGTGCGTGGGGGCTGGTCGCGCCCACGCGGCGGAGCCGCAGATGTCACAGCCCCGCGCCCCTGAAGGGGCGCCCCCCGTTCAGGCTCTCTCTTTGTTGCTCCGCATTGCCGTGTACATCATGTCGCCGAGGAAGACGATGACGATCGCGGCGGCGAGTTGGAGGGCGTGGCGGCCCCAGTCGATGCCGTTGGTCTCGTCGATGCCGAAGCCGCGGGCGATCGCGTTGCCGACGGTCGCGCCGATGATCCCGAAGATCGTGGTGAGCCAGAGCGGGCTGTGCTGCTTGCCCGGAATGATCGCCTTGGCCAGCAGGCCCAGCACGAACCCCACGATGATCGCCCACAACCAGCCCATGGCTGCCTCCTATACGGCTCTACGTGAGCATTACGCCCAGTCTCGGCCTGTCCGCCATACGGCGCATGTCGGGCACGGCCATACGCGGTACGGCGCAGCGCTCCCCCACCGAAACCGGACCTACCCCGGTCTCGTAGGCGACGCAGCCGCGGCGTAACGTGGAGGCTGTACGGGCCAGGGGAGCGTCCGACACAGGCGGGTGGAGGAACGTGATGCGGAAGCAGAGCGAGGTCGAGGTCTTCCGGATCACCGGAGCCAGGCAGGGCCTCGCCGACGATGTACGTGGCCGGCAGCGCCGCTACATCATCTCGATGTCCGTCCGCACACTCTCGGTGATCCTCGCGGCCACTCTCTGGAACGTCGAACGGCACGTCGCCGTCGTTGCCCTGGCGCTCGGCATCCTGCTCCCCTATGTCGCCGTGGTGATCGCCAACGCGGGCCGGGAGAACGCGCCCTCGCTGCCGTCCACGTTCGTGACCGCGCCGACCCGTCCGATGCTCGCAGCGCCCCGTGCTAGCGACGCCGCGGAATCCGTCCCGGAGGACCTCGTGACCGATCCGGGCGCCCGCCTGCGGGACGAGCCGCACGAGCGGACCTGACCACGAACGATCGTCCGTGACCGTAATTCCGGACCGTACCAAGCTCAAGAAAAGCTCAGATCAATCATGTTGTTCCGGTGCCGGGCAGCGGGTTACCCGTGACATACTTCGTACGCGCTCCGCATCCCCCGTCGGAGCGACAGACCGACGCCGGGCAGCTCCCCCCGTGGCTGCTCGGCGTCGCCTTTTGTGGAGCCGGGTTCACGGCCTCCTCGACAGCACCCGGAAGGGTCGGCCGACACCGCTGACGTAGGGTCGAGACGTGATTCTGAACGTCCCCGGTTCCGACCCGTCCTCGCCCTCCTCCCCCATCTGTTCGGCGAAGGGCTGCCGAGCCGACGCGGTCTGGGTCCTCGCCTGGAACAACCCCAAACTGCACACGCCGGAGCGCCGCAAAACGTGGCTCGCGTGCGAGGAGCACCGGGAGCACCTGTCCCAGTTCCTGGGCGTCCGGGGCTTCCTGAAGGACGTCGTACTCCTGGAGGACTGGGAGTCCCCAGGGCCCCTTTAGGGGCGCGGGGAACTGCGCGGCCAGCCCCCACTCACCCGCAGCCGCACAACCGGCCTCCCCGTGGAGCGCTCAGCCGCCGATGGCGGACATCGGCCGGTCCGGCTGGACGAACGTCGGGTCGTCCAGGCCCGCCCCCGCCTTCTTGCCCCACATGGCGAGCCGCCAGATACGGGCTATCCCCTCGTCCGGCGCGTCCGAGCGCAGGGCGGCCCGCAGGTCGGTCTCCTCGCGCGCGAAGAGGCACGTGCGGACCTGGCCGTCGGCCGCCAGCCGCGTACGGTCGCAGGCCGAGCAGAACGGGCGCGTCACGGAGGCGATCACACCGACCCGGTGCGGACCCCCGTCCACGACCCACCGCTCGGCCGGTGCCGAACCCCGCTCCTCGGAGCCCTCTTCCGTGAGCTCGAAGCGCGTACGCAGTGAGGCGAGGATGTCACCGGCAGTAACCATGCCGTCGCGCTTCCAGCCGTGCTGCGCGTCGAGGGGCATCTGCTCGATGAAGCGCAGTTCGTAGTCGTGCTCCACGGCCCAGGCGAGCAGGTCGGGCGCCTCGTTCTCGTTCAGTCCCGGCATCAGTACGGAATTGACCTTGACCGGGGTCAGCTCCGCGGCGCGGGCGGCTTCGAGGCCCTCGATGACGTCCTTGTGGCGGTCACGGCGGGTGAGGGTCTTGAAGACGTCGGGGCGCAGGGTGTCCAGCGAGACGTTGACCCGGTCCAGGCCCGCCGCCTTCAGGGCGGTCGCGGTGCGCTTGAGGCCGATGCCGTTCGTCGTCAGAGACATCTGGGGACGGGGCTCAAGCGCCGCCACGCGCTCCACTATGCCGACGAGGCCGGGGCGCAGCAGGGGCTCGCCGCCGGTGAAGCGGACCTCGGTGATGCCCAGCCGGGTGACGGCTATGTCGATGAGGCGGACTATCTCGTCGTCCGAGAGCAGGTCGGGCTTGGCCAGCCACTGCAGGCCCTCCTCGGGCATGCAGTACGTGCACCGGAGGTTGCACCGGTCGGTCAGCGAGACACGCAGATCGGTGGCCACTCGGCCGTAGGTGTCGATGAGCACGTGGGCCCCCTCCCTCTAGCTCTTTCCGTACGGATCTCGGCAGAGACATCTGGTCGATCAGTTGGTCGATCAGTCGATCCGATACCAGCGAGCCTACGTGACGGGACCGACAACGAGTCGGGCCCTGATCCCACGAGACGCGCGGCGGCCGCGTCGTAGGGATCTACGACGCGGCCGCCGGGCGGGACGGTCAGTGCGCTCCGGTGCCGGTGAGGGAGCGGACCTCCAGTTCGGCGTACTTGCCGGTGTCCGGCTCCTCCTTGGACAGGATCGTGCCGAGCCAGCCGAGCAGGAAGCCGGCCGGGATGGAGATGATGCCCGGGTTCTCCAGCGGGAACCAGTGGAAGTCGACGTCCGGGAACATCGAGGTGGCCTTGCCGGAGACGACCGGCGAGAACAGCACCAGGCCGACCGCCGTGGTGAGGCCTCCGTAGATCGACCACAGCGCACCCTGGGTGGTGAACCGCTTCCAGAAGAGGCTGTAGAGGATCGTCGGCAGGTTGGCGGAGGCCGCGACCGCGAAGGCGAGGGCGACCAGACCGGCGACGTTGAGGTCGCGGGCCAGGGCGCCGAGGCCGATGGAGACGACACCGATACCGATGGTCGCGTACCGGGCGGCGTTGATCTCCTCCTTCTCGGTGGCCGTGCCCTTCCTGATGACGTTCGCGTAGATGTCGTGGGCGAACGACGAGGACGAGGCCAGGGTCAGACCGGCGACCACCGCGAGGATCGTGGCGAAGGCCACCGCGGAGATCGTGGCGAGCAGGATCGCGCCCCAGGCCGAGTCGACGCCGCCCAGATGCAGGGCGAGCAGCGGCGCGGCCGTGTTGCCCGCGGGGTTGGACGCGACGATCTCTTCCTTGGAGATGAGGGCCGCCGCGCCGAACCCGAGCGCGATGGTCATCAGGTAGAAGCCGCCGATGATGCCGATCGCCCAGTTCACGGACTTACGCGCGGCCTTGGCGTTGGGCACCGTGTAGAAGCGGATCAGGATGTGCGGCAGGCCCGCGGTACCCAGCACCAGGGCGATGCCCAGCGAGATGAAGTCGATGCTGGACGTGGTGGTGAGGCCGTACTTCAGGCCCGGCTCCAGGAAGGCCGCGCCCCCGCCGCTGTTCTCGGCCGCCTTGCCGAGCAGGTCGGAGACGTTGAAGTCGAACTTGAGCAGCACCAGGAAGGTGATGAGCAGGGTGCCGCTGATGAGCAGCACGGCCTTGACCATCTGGACCCAGGTGGTGCCCTTCATGCCGCCGATGGTCACGTACACGATCATCAGGACGCCGACCAGGGCGACGATGCCGACCTTCCCCGCGTCGCTGGTGATACCGAGCAGCAGCGAGACCAGGACACCCGCGCCCGCCATCTGCGCCAGCAGGTAGAAGATCGAGACGACGATCGTGGAGGTGCCGGCCGCCGTACGCACCGGGCGCTGGCGCATGCGGTACGCGAGGACGTCGCCCATCGTGTACCGGCCGGAGTTGCGCAGTGGCTCGGCGACCAGGAGCAGGGCCACCAGCCAGGCGACCAGGAAGCCGATGGAGTACAGGAAGCCGTCGTACCCGAAGAGGGCGATGGCGCCGGCGATACCGAGGAACGACGCGGCGGACATGTAGTCGCCGGAGACCGCGAGGCCGTTCTGGAAGGCGCTGAACTGACGGCCGCCGGCGTAGAAGTCGGCGGCGTCCTTGGTCTGCCGGCCCGCCCAGACGGTGATGACGAGGGTGGCGACGACGAAGACCGCGAACAGGGAGATGATCAGCGGTCGGTGTTGGCTGGCCTCCCCCGCCGCGAGCTGCGCCTGCGCGAGCTGGACCTGAGTGATCGCGGGGCTCATGCGCCGCCCTCCATCCGGGACTTGATCGCCTCGGCCTTGGGGTCGAGCTTGGACGAGGAGTGCCGCTCGTACCACCAGGCGATGAGGAACGTGGTGAGGAACTGGGCGAGGCCCAGGACGAAGGCGACGTTGAAGTTGCCGAAGAGCTTGGTGCCCATGAAGTCGTCCGCGTAGATCGACAGCAGGACGTACAGCAGGTACCAGCTGATGAAGCCGATGGTCAGCGGGAAGGCGAAGGAGCGGTGGGCGCGGCGCAGTTCACCGAACTCGGCGCTCTCCTGTACCTCAACGAATTCCTCGGTGGTGGGGAAATGAGGTTCGGTCTTCGAGGGGGGCGGTGCGTCGGTGGCCACGGAGTCTCCTCGCGTTGCGGGTGCGGTTGCGACGTTGGACGGGGGTCTCTGGGGATCGGGGGACGGGCTGGGTACGGACATGACTGATTTCTGACCTCACGGTGATGTGGATCACGTGGGCCGGGTGGCGATGTCAGGTGCCCCGGGCGTGATCCGACAGGGGGCTCGATCGTGCTCGTGCTCCCTGCTCAACGTCACGGAGCCGCGTGAGGAGCGGTTCAACTCCGGTCACTTCTTTCGGAAGTCGTGGCCGACGTTTCGGAAGACATCCCCGTAAGTCATTGCTGGCCAGGGACGACGGGAGATAGCTTCGGGCCTGCACCACCCCGTCATGTACCTGCCCGGGCACCACCTGTGTTCGGGCTGGTTCCGTTTCCGGATGATGTGGAGATCCCATGGCTCATCTGCGTTCCAGACGCCATCTCGCTCTCGTCGTGCCCGTGCTTCTGTCCCTTACCGCCTCGCTCGGCCTCATTCCGGGTGTCGCGTCGGCCGCCCCGCAGTCCGCTCCCGCCGTGACAGCGGCGGACGGCCCGAATCTCGCGTACGTGGTCAACACCAAGACGGACCACCGCACGATCGCGTCGGTGAAGAAGGCGATAGCCAACGCCGGCGGCACCGTCGTCATCACGTACGAGAAGATCGGCGTCATAGTCGTCCACTCCGCCAACCCGGAGTTCGGCCCGCAGATACGCACCGCGCGCGGGGTGCAGTCCGCCGGTGCCACGCGCACGACGCCGCTGACCGCGGCGGGGACGACGGACGAGGGCGCCGCCGACTACCTGTCGGCCGCCGAGGCCGCCAAGGTGAAGGCCGCGGCCACCCCGGAGAGCGAGCCCCTTGAGGCCGACCAGTGGGACCTGCGCGCGATAGGCGCCGACAAGGCCGCCAAGATCAACCCGGGCAGCAAGAAGGTCACGGTCGCCGTGATCGACACGGGTGTCGACGACACCCACCCGGACCTGGCCCCGAACTTCTCCGCCAAGCAGTCCGCCAACTGCGTGGGCGGCGTGGCCGACACGAGCGAGGGCGCCTGGCGTCCGTACACCGCCGAGGACTACCACGGCACCCATGTCGCCGGTGAGATCGCCGCCGCCCGCAACGGCATCGGCGTGGCCGGTGTCGCGCCCGGCGTGAAGGTCTCCAGCATCAAGGTCAGCGACCCGGACAACGGCCTCTTCTACCCGGAGAGTGTTGTCTGTGCCTTCGTGTTCGCCGCCGACCAGGGCGTCGAGATCACGAACAACAGCTACTACGTGGACCCGTGGCTCTACAACTGCATGGACGACCCCGACCAGAAGGCCATCGTCGACGCGGTCAACCGGGCCCAGCAGTACGCCACGAAGAAGGGCACCCTGCACCTCGCGTCGGCCGGCAACTCCAATCACGACCTCGACTCGGACGCGATCGTCGACGACACGAGCCCCGATGACTCGACCCCGGTCACCCGCACGATCGACCCGGGCGAGTGCTTCGACGTGCCGACCCAGTTGCCGGGCATCGTCACCGTCAGCGCGACCGGCGTACAGAACCTCAAGTCGTACTACTCCACGTACGGCAAGGGTGTCGTCGACGTCGCCGCTCCGGGTGGTGACCGGCTCTACCAGATCCCGGACACCCCGTCGAAGAACGGCCGCATCCTCTCCACGATGCCGAACAACCAGTACGGCTTCCTGCAGGGGACGTCGATGGCGTCGCCGCACGCCGCCGGTGTCGCCGCGCTGCTGAAGTCCGAGCACCCGTGGGCGAGCCCGGCCCAGCTGCAGGCGCTGCTGAAGGCGCAGGCGGACAACCCGGGCTGCCCGGACTCGTACGACCAGGACGGCAACGGCACCCAGGACGCCAACTGTGAGGGCGGCAAGCGTGTCAACGGCTTCTACGGCTTCGGCATCGTGAACGCGCTGAAGGCGGTCAAGTAGCCCGCGTTTCCCGGGACTTCCCGCACGGCCCGCACGTATTCGCGAAACGAACTGGAGACAGCATGACAGCGCCTCAGACGCGCTCCCGCCGCGTCATAGCCATCCCGCTGGGAATGGCCCTGGCGGCGGCTCTCGCCTTCCTGCCGAACGTCAGCGCGTCGGCGGCCCCGGCGCCCGACACGGCCGGTGCCGCCGACGCGGCGGCGAAGATCTCGGCGGAGGCCACCCCGCTGAGCTACGTCGTCAACGTCCGCGCCGGGCACGGTCCTTCCTCCCAGGTGAAGAAGGCCATCGCGCGCGCCGGCGGCACGATCGTGACGTCGTACGACAAGATCGGCGTGATCGTCGTCCACTCGTCGAACGCCGACTTCGCCAAGACGATCCGCAAGGTGCGCGGGGTGGAATCGGCGGGCTCGACGCGCACGGCCCCGCTGCCCGCGCAGTCCACGACCGACGTCGGCACCCCCAAGGTGCTCACCTCGGAGCAGGTCGCGGACGTCGAGGCGGCGGCCGGGCAGGACCCGTTGGAGCCGCTGCAGTGGGATCTGCCCGCCATCAAGGCGGACAAGGCGCACGAGAAGACGCTCGGCAGCAAGAAGGTCACCGTCGCCGTGATCGACACCGGCGTCGACGACACGCACCCCGACATCGCGCCGAACTTCGACCGCAAGGCGTCGGTCAACTGCGTGTCGGGCAAGCCGGACACGACCGGCGGGGCATGGCGGCCGAGCGCCGCCGAGAGCCCGCACGGCACGCATGTCGCGGGCGAGATCGCGGCCGCCAAGAACGGCGTCGGTGTCACGGGGGTCGCGCCGGGCGTCAAGGTGTCCGGCATCAAGGTCTCCACGACGGCCGGCTTCTTCTACACGGAGGCCGTCGTCTGCGGCTTCATGTGGGCGGCCGAGAACGACGTGGACGTCACGAACAACAGCTATTACACCGACCCGTGGTACTTCAACTGCAAGAACGACCCGGACCAGAAGGCGCTCGTCGAGGCCATCAGCCGGGCGACGCGGTACGCGGAGAAGAAGGGCACGGTCAACGTCGCGGCGGCGGGCAACGAGAACTACGACCTCTCCGCGGACGAGATCACCGACCCGGTGTCGCCGAACGACTCGACTCCTTCGGAGCGTGTCATCGACCCGTCGGAATGTCTTGACATCCCGACCCAGTTGCCGGGTGTTGTCACGGTCGCGGCCACCGGTGCGAAGGGCATCAAGTCGTCCTTCTCCAACCACGGCCTGGGCGTCATCGACATCGCGGCCCCCGGCGGCGACTCGACACGCTTCCAGACCCCGGCCCCGCCGGCCACCAGCGGCCTGATCCTCGGCCCGCTGCCCGGCGGCAAGTGGGGCTACATGGCCGGAACGTCGATGGCGTCCCCGCACGTCGCGGGCGTCGCCGCACTCATCAAGTCGACGCACCCGCGCGCCTCGGCGGCCGCGGTGAAGGCCCTGCTGTACGCGGGGGCCGACGCCACGCCGTGCACCAAGCCGTACGACATCGACGGCGACGGCAAGGTCGACGCGGTCTGCGAGGGGCCGAAGAACTACAACGGCTTCTACGGCTGGGGCACCGCCGACGCGCTGGACGCGGTGACCAAGTAGCGAAGTAACGCCTCCCTGAGGGGAGTTGAGCTTCCCTCAGGGAAGTCGAGCCGGGTGGCCCGCGGGCCACCCGGCTCTCGCGCGTCCGGGGGCGCCGCGTCCCGTGCCGGACACCGCGTCCCATGTTGATCGCGTACACCCTGCATAGTGCCCGTATGACGCATTCGGACGCACCGACCACGGAGTTCGCGTGGGCCGCGCTGGGCGGGGATCCCGCGCTGGTCCCACGGTTGTCGGCCGTCGTACGGTCCGGCGCGCTGGAAGCACGGCTGCCCGTACGGGAGTTGGCGCGGGCGTGCGTGGGGGCGTGCGCGCTGGCCGCCGCCGAACTGGGCGCGCGGCGGGCGGGGCTCGCCGACGTGCCCGAGGTGCGGGTCGACGACGGAGCCGTCGCCACGGCGTTCGTGAGCGAGCGGCATCTCCTCGTCGCCGGGCGGGCGCCGGTCACCTTCGCGCCCCTGTCGCGGTTCTGGCGCACGGCGGACGGGTGGGTGCGCACGCATGCGAACTATCCGCATCACCGGGCGCGGCTGCTGGGCGCCCTGCAGCTGCCGGGCGAGGCCTCGGTGGAGGCCGTGGCCGGGTGCCTGGCGGAGCGGCCGGCCGTGGAGGTGGAGGACGCGGTGTACGCGGCCGGGGGCCTCGCCGTCGCGCTGCGCACACCGGAGGAATGGGCGCGGCACGAGCAGGGGGCGGCGGTCGCCGGGCAGCCGCTCGTCGAGCGCGGGACGCTGGGCTCCGCCGCCTCGCGGGGCCTCCCGCCGCT
>NZ_JAPWHT010000335.1:0-11516 GCF_027270795.1 Streptomyces sp. ActVer | reverse complement strand
GGTGCGGACGCGGGCGGGCTCTACCGGCGCGCCTACGCGGGCGGCCTCGCCCCCGCGCTCGTGTTCGGCCTGGCGGCGGCGCGGGCCGCGCTGCGCTAGAACCTGTCTGCCTGCCGGCCTGCCGGCCTGCCGGCCTGTCCGGCGGATCGTGCCGGACCGGCATCAGATCGCCCGCACTCCGACAAATCCCGTGCACGAGTCTTGCCCGTCCGGCACCGGAGTGCCTAGCTTACTGAATTGAGTTCACTTTACTAAGCGGCGAGTACCGCGTACCCGGCTTTCGAGCACGTGGCGCGAACACGCCGCACGCGCTTCTCGAAGCTCTTCGAAGAAGGAGGGACCGTGAGTCAGTTTCTGCTGGTCCTGGTCAGCGGCGTGGCCAGCGGAGCCGTGTACGGCCTCATCGGACTCGGCCTGGTCATCATCTATCGAGCCACGGACGTCGTGAACTTCGCGATGGCGTCCCTGGCGACCCTGGGCCTCTACGTGGCGGTCTCGCTCCGGGACCAGGGGGTGGCGACGGTGCTCGGCATCGTCGCGGCCGTCACCATCACCGTCGTGGCGGGCCTGCTGGTGCGCGAGACCGTGATCAGGCCGCTCGGCCAGGGACAACTGTTCTCCGCGCTGGTCGTGACGATGGGCGTGTCCCTGGTGGTCGAGAACGTGGCCAGTTCGATCTGGGGCGACGAACCGAAGTCCTTCCCCAACCTGGTCAACGGCACGGTGAGCTGGTCGGGCGCGGCACTGCCGGTCCAGAGCCTGGTGACGATCGCCGTCGCCGCGGTGGCGATGGCCGTCGTGGGCTATCTGTTCGCCCGCACCACGCTCGGCTCCGCGATGCGCGCGGTGGCCGAGTCCGCGGACACCGCGCGCGTCGTCGGACTGGGGGCACAGCGCCTGGCCCGGATCGCCTGGGCACTCGGCCTCGGCCTCGCCGCACTCGCCGCGTGTCTGTACGCGCCGAGGTCGGGCCTGGTACCGACCGCGCTCGTGGCACCGCTGTTCCGCGCCTTCGCCGGAATCTTCCTGGGCGGCCTGACGAGCATGTACGGCGCTGTCGTCGGCGGACTCACCGTCGGCGTGCTGGACAACCTCGCGGCGAACTACGCCTCCGCCAGCCTCCGGGACACCTTCGTCTTCTCGTTCACTGTTCTCGTGCTGCTGATCCGCCCTCAGGGCATCTTCGGCACCCGCACCTTCCAACGGGTCTGAGGGGTCGTATCCATGGTCTTCAACCGTTCCCTCCTCGCGAAGGCCGCGCTCGGGCCGGCCGCCGGCGCGGTGCTCATCGCCTTCATGGCCTCCGGCGCGATCCCGGCGTACCAGATGTACTCCGTGGCGCTCGCCGCGATCTACACCGTCGTCGTGCTGTCCGTCGGCCTGCTCGCCGGCTGGTCCGGCATCTGGTCGGTGGGCCACCCGGCGTTCTTCGCCATCGGCGCCTACTTCGCCGCGTACGGCAGCGGTCACGGCTGGTCGCTGGAGACGGTGGTCCTGGGAGCAGTGGTCACCGGAACCGTCCTCGGCGCCTTCCTGGGGTACGCGGGTGCCAGGTTCTCCGTGCTCTACATCGCCCTGCTGACGCTCGCCTTCACCATGGTGACGCTGGAGCTGGTCAACCGCTGGAGCAGCGTGACCGGCGGCGACCAGGGTGTCGCGGTGCTCCAACTGCGCAGTTCCCTGGGCCTGGGCACCCTCGCGGGCGGCAGCACCGAGTCCCAGTACCTCGCGGTCGGCGCCGCGGCCGTGGTACTCGCGCTGGCGGTACCGGCCGCCGCATCCGGACTGCGGATGCGGCTGGTGGCCGCGAAATCACATCCCCTGGCCGCCCGCACGATCGGCATCGCGCCCGAGGCGCAGTCGGCGCTGGCGTTCGCGGTCAGCGCCGCGTTCACCAGCTTCGCGGGTGTACTGCTCGGGCTCATCACCGGTTTCGTCAGCCCGGACCCGTTCTCCCTCAACCTCGGCATCGCGCTCATCGCGGCGTGCGTGCTGGGCGGGGTCGGAACCATCGTCGGCGCGGTGGCCGGCGGCGCCTATCTGACCTGGAACCCCTCGCTGTCGTCCGCCGTGGGACTCCCCCAGCCGGTCGTGCAGGGCCTCGTGCTGGTCGGGGTGCTGCTGTTCCTGCCCGGCGGAGTGGTGCCGTTCCTCAGCGCGCCCCTGCGGTCGGTGCTCCGGCGTGTGTGGCGACGGCCGGCACCCACGCCCCCGAAGCCAGCCCCTGCCGCCGACCTCGCACCGCGGCAACCGGCCACGGCCGCGGCCACAGGTGAAGGCGCCGTCGTACTGCGCCTGGAGCACGTGTCGGTCGCGTACGGCGGGCTGAAGGCACTGGAGGACGCATCGGTGTCGCTCCGGCAGGACGAGGTCCTGGCCGTGATCGGGCCCAACGGGGCGGGAAAGACGACCCTGTTGAACGCGGTGTCGGGCCTGACCGGCAACGGCCGGGTGAGCGGGACGGTCGATTTCGCGGGCGGTTCCCTGCTCAAGGCGCGGGCCACCGCGCGGCGCCGGCTGGGGATCGGCCGCACCTTCCAGCACGCGGAGGTGTTCTCCGAACTCACTGTCACCGAGAACGTGCTGTGCACGCGCCGCTGGATCACCGCCCGGGACCGGGCCGACGTCGCGCGGCTGCTCGACTCGGTCGGTCTCGCCGACATGGCCGACCGACGGCCCGGAGAGCTGCCGTTCGGGCTGCAGAAGCGCCTGGACCTCGCCCGTGCGATGGCTGAGGAACCGAGACTCCTGGTGCTGGACGAGCCGTTCGGCGGTCTGGACGCCGGCGAACGGGCACTGCTGGCGCAGCAGATCAGGCGGCTGCACGCCCAGGGCACCGCCGTGCTGGTCATCGACCACGTGCTCGACGACCTGTTCTCCGTCGCACACCGGGTGCTGGCCTTCGACTTCGGCCGCACCATCGGCGAGGGCACCCCGGACACCGTGCTGGACAACCCCGAGGTGCGGTCGTCGTACCTGGGTACCGTCGGCGGCCGGGCGGAGCTGCCCGAGCGGGTCGGTGAGCGGAGCGTGCTGCGGCTGAGCGGGGTCGGTCACAGCTACGGCGGCGTGGTCGCCCTGCGGGATGTCGACCTCGACGTACGCGAGGGGGTCGTGCTCGGGATCGCCGGGGCCAACGGCGCCGGGAAGAGCACCCTCGCCGGGATCCTGCACGGCTCACTGAAGCCCGCGCGCGGGAGCAGAGAGACGGGCGGGACCGTCCGTACCAGTCTGGCGCCCGAGGGACGGGCCCTGTTCAAGACGCTGTCCCTGCGGGAGAACCTCGAAGTGGCGGCCTACGCGGCGGGCATCACCGGCGCCCCGCTGCGCGAACGCCTCGCGGAGACAACCGAGTGGCTGCCGCCGCGGCTGCGCGACCGCATGTCCGTGCCGGCCGCCGGCCTGTCGGGCGGGGAGCAGCAGATGCTCGCCATCGCCCGTGCCCTGATCGTCAAGCCCGACGTCCTGATCGTCGACGAGCCGGCACTCGGGCTCGCGCCCGCGCTGGTCGACGAGGTGTACGACCGGCTGGTGCGACTGGCCCACGACGGCCTGACGGTCGTTCTGCTGGAGCAGTTGCTCAGCCGTGCCATGTCCGTCTGCCACGAGGTGGCCGTGTTGCACGAGGGGTCGGTCGCCGCTCAGGGGCGGCCCGGGGACCCGTCGTTCGCCGCCCTCGCCGAAGCGGCGTACTTCAGCGGCGCCCGGGAGACCGCCGCGACCACCGCTCGACTGTGAAACAAACTGAACTCATGTTGTGAACTGTTGTGAACGAGGTGGACCGTGTTCCGGACAATGAGAAAATTCCGCCGCGCCGCGGGAACGACGGCCGTCCTGGCCGTGGTGGCGCTGACCGCCAACGCGTGCGCCGACCAGGACTCCGCGGGAGCCGGCGGCAACGCGTCGGAGATCCACATCGGGGCGTGGCTCCCGACGACCGGCGCCACCGCCTCGTACGGTGTGCCGCAGAAAGCCGGCGCCGAGGCGTATTTCAAGATGATCAACGCATCCGGGGGCATCAACGGCCGCAAGGTCCGGTGGACCGTCAAGGACAACGCGGCCGATCCGCAGCAGACCGTGCAGATCGCACGCGAACTCGTCGGCCAGGACAAGGTCGTGGCCATCGTGAACGCGAACGGCACCTCCCAGGCGGAGGCGGCCTTCCCGTTCGTACTCAATCAGTCGAAGGTTCCGGTTCTCAACGAGGTGGGCGGCAACGAGTCCTGGTACAAGCCGCCGCGCCCCGGCCTGTTCGGCACCCAGACCCTCTACGAGGACCAGGCCGCGGCGATCGCGGCGTGGACGGTGCAGGACGGCGCGAAGAAGATCCTCGTCGTACACAGTGACCCGGCCGCGTTCGTGAACGTGGCCAAGCAGGTCGAGCCCGTCGCGAAGAAGGTGGACCCCTCGGTCGAGGTCGACCGGCTGACGGTCAAGTACCAGACCACCGACTACACCCCCGTGATCAGCAAGGTGAAGGCCGCGAAGACCCAGGCGGTGATCCTGATCCTCACTTCCCCCGAGGCCGCCGCCTTCCTGAAGGAGGCCAAGCTGCAAGGGCTGTCGCTGCCCACGTACGCCTACGCGCCGGTCGCCGCGGAGTCGACGGTCTCCCTCGCCAAGGACGCGGCCGAGGGCCTCAAGGCCGTGCAACTGGTCAAGGCGCCCTCCGACTCCGACCCCGCGGTCAAGGAGTTCCGGACCGCGATGGCCAAGTACGAGCCCGACGAGACCGCCGGATTCCTCGCGCTGTGGGGCTGGAGCAACGCGAAGGTGTTCGCGGAGATAGCGAAGACCATCAAGGGGCCCGTCACGGCCGACGCGCTCGGCAAGGCGTACGAGAAGGCGACGAAGGTGGACACGGGGGTGTCGCCGGTCATGAACTTCAGCCCGTCCAACCACCTCGGCACCCGTAGCGTGCAGCGCGTGGTCGTGAAGGACGGGGTGTGGACGTCCGAAGGCGACTTCTACACACCGCCGAAGCGCGGCTGACGCCGACCCGGGGCACCACACAAGCACGGCGGCGGTGACGGCAGCCGTGCTCGTGTGGTGCCTCGCCTGTTGCCGCCAATCGCACCGCCGCCCGGTCCGACGACACGTACAGGGCACGAGAACGGGTCACGTCGGAGACGTCCCCACCCGCTCCTCCCGCACATAGCCGTGCGCCTTGTCGACCACGTTGCGCAGTCGTCTTCCCTCGGCCCTGCGGGTCAGGTTGTCGAGGAACAGGTCGGCGAGGTCGGCGCGCCAGCCGGTGACTTCGCCGGCCGTGTGCGGGGAGACGATGACGCCGGGCAGGTCCCACAGGGGTGAGGCGGCGGGCAGGGGCTCGTGGGCGAAGACGTCCAGGGCCGCTCCGGCCAGGCGGCCGTCGGTGAGGTGCCGGACGAGTGCCTCCTCGTCGACGAGTCCGCCCCGGCCCACGTTCACGAGCCGCGCGCCGGGCTTCATCGCCGCGCGCACGGACGCGTCGACCATGCCCCGGGTGGCCGCCGTGAGAGGAGCGGCGAGCACCACGTAGTCCGCCCCTGCCAGGCGGGGCGCAGCCCGGAGGGGGCGTGCACGGTGCCGAAGTCGGGGTCCTCCGCGCACTCCGTACGTCCTACGGCGCTCACACGCATGCCGACGGCGCGGAGCATGCGGGCAACGGCTCGGCCGATGGGGCCCGTGCCCCACACGAGGACGGTCCGTCCGTCGATGCGTTCGCTGTCCCGGGGCCGCCACTCGCGGCGCCGCTGGTGTTCCCAGGTGCCCGGGAAGTCCTTGGCGAGGGCCAGGATCAGACCCAGCACGTACTCGGCGATGGGCCGGTCGTAGACGCCGCGCGAGTTGGTCAGCACCACCCGGGGGTTGTCGACCAGGGCCGGGAAGAGCAGCGAGTCGACGCCGGCGGCGGCCACGTGCACCCAGTTCGGTGCGCTCGACGGGTCCTCCGGCCAGGCCGCCTCGACCGCCGGGGTGATCGAGTGCCAGCAGAGCAGGGCGTCCGCGCCGGGCAGGAGGTGCGGCAGTTCCTCTTCGGTGGCGTACACCGTGTCCGCGAGGCTTTCGATGCCGGCGGCGTTGTGCGGCAGGATGCCGCGGTGCAGGACGACGAGCCGGTCAGCCAAGGCGGTTCTCCCACGGCGTGAGTCGGTGCGGGGGCGGCTGGTACGAGGTACCGCTCCCACCCTCCGGGGGGCGTGGCGGAAGGGTCAATGACCACGGTGTTCTGCCGGGGCGGCCGCTGTGGACGGTGTGTCAACCGGTCGGCGGCCACGGAACACACTGTCCACCCGCCGTCTCCCAAGAGAACACCATGTTCATTGACGGTGGATCCACGCTGAACCAGGGTGATGGCCAACCCCGGACCGCTTCGCCCGGCCACCCCGGTGACGACCGGTCCGCACCGCGTACAGCGCTGTGCGCCTTTCCCCCTCAAAAAAAGATCCCGCGGATCCCCCGCATATCGTCCGCATCTCCCGCATCCCCGCATCCCCGCTTTCCAATGCTTGACGTACGAAGCCTCCTACGCCCGGTCGCCCTGCCGGCGCGCGTCCCCCTCGACTTCCCGCGTCCCCCCAGGAGCCTCAAGCATGTCCCTGACCTCATCAACCACCGGCGGGGCCTCGTCGCTCGACGACGCGCCCGTCAGTTCCTTCCACCGCCGGATCATGGTGGTCGCCATGGGCGGCCCCTTCTGCGACGGCTATCTGCTCGGAGTGATGGGCGTCGCCCTCGGCCTCATCACGCCCGCACTCGCCCTCGACACCCTGTGGACGGGCCTGATAGCCGCCTCCGTCCTGGTGGGCGTGTTCATCGGCGGCGCGGTCTTCGGCCCGATCACCGACCGGGTCGGCCGTCATCTGATGTACGTCCTCAACCTGGCCACCTTCGTCGTCTTCTCGGCGCTCCAGTTCTTCGTCACCGAGGCCTGGCAGCTGCTGGTGCTGCGGCTGCTCATCGGCATCGCGATCGGCGCCGACTACCCCATCGCCTCCGCCCTCACCACCGAGCTGGTGCCCCGCCGGATGCGCGGCCCGGCCCTGTCCGGCCTGGTCCTCGCCTGGTGGGTGGGGTACGGCGTGAGCTACTGGGTGGGCTGGGCGCTGACGGGCCTCGGCGGCGACTCCTGGCGCTGGATGCTGGCCTCCGGGACGGTCCCCGCGCTCATCTTCCTGTTCATGCGGGCCGGTATCCCCGAGTCCCCGCGCTGGCTGGCCTCGCGCGGCCGCATGGACGAGGCGAAGGCCGTCGTCCGCAAACACCTCGGCCAGGAGGTGAGCGACGAGGAGCTGCTCGCGGAGGGCCGCCAGGAGAAGCGCGGCGGCTCCGGGCTCGGCAATCTCGTCGAGATCTTCAAACGCGGCTACACCGTCCCCGTCGTCTTCTGTTCCGTGTTCTGGATCTGTCAGGTCTCGCCCGCCTTCGCGGTCCGCTCCTTCCAGCCGCAGATGCTGTCCGCGTTCGGCGTGGGGAGCACGTACGGTGCCAGCGCGCTGATCACCACCATCGCGGTGGCGGGCATCGGGCTCGGCCTGGTGGTCGTCAACCGGATCGGCCGCCGCTCGCTCCTGATCAGCAGCTTCGTGTGCATCAACGTCTCGCTGATCGCGCTGGCGGTCCTGCCGCTGCACTGGGCCTTCGTGGTGGTGGCCCTGTTCGCCGCCTTCCAGTTCTTCGAGGCGGCGGGCAGCGGTCTGCAGTTCGTCTACCCGAGCGAGCTGTTCCCGACCGACCTGCGGGCCACGGGCGTGGGCATCGCCACCGCGATGAGCCGCGTGGGCTCCGCCACCTCCACGTTCCTCCTGCCGATCGCCGCCGAGGACCTGGGCGTACGCGGCACCCTGGGCATCGCCGTGGCGATCACGCTGGTGGGACTCGTCGTCTCCTGCTTCCTCGCCCCCGAGACCAAGGACCTGGGCCTCACCGAGGCCAGCAGCCGCTCCTGAACCCGCTCACCCCGTCACCGCCTCGCCTCCAAGACACCTCAACCCCCGCCCCACACAGAGGAGTTCACTCCATGCGCAAGGTCGTCAGCTTCGACTGCTACCGGACCCTCATCAACTTCGACACCCGGAGCGCCACGCACGAGATCGTCAAGGACCGGCTGGCCGAGTTCGCCGTCGACCCGGACCAGTTCCACCACGACGCGTACGTCATGCGCTTCCAGGGCGTCGTCGACGACTACCGCCCCTACCGCGAGGTCGTCCGCCGCACCCTGCGCAACGTCATGCTGCTGCACGGTCTGGAGTACCGGGACGAGGACGGCGAGGCGCTGATCGAGGCCATCAAGAAGTTCACGCCGTTCCGCGAGGTCCCGGACGCGCTGCGCCGCCTCAAGGGCGAGTACGACATCGCCATCCTCTCCAACAGCGAGGACGACCTCATCTCGTACGCCGTCGACGAGCTCGGCGTGGAGTGGGACTACGTCCTCACCGCCGAGCAGGCCGGAGCGTACAAGCCGCTGCCGCAGGCCTTCGAGTACCTGATGAAGGCCACCGGGCGCGGCCCCGAGGACATCATCCACACCGCGCAGGGCTGGGAGTACGACATCATGCCGACCAAGCGGTACGAGGGCATGCGGCGGATCTGGGTGAACCGGTACGGCTTCCCGGGGTCGGCCGCCTACCAGCCGTACGAGGAGATCAGCAACCTCTCCGAGCTGCCTCCCCTGCTGGGCGTCTGACCTTCGTCGTCTCCTCGTTCTCTCGTCTCCTCGGCCAGTCGCCGTGAAAGGACATCCCGTGAGCGCCACCACGCTCGGTCAGCCCGGCCCGGTCAACGGCCGGATCTCCCACTGGTTCGCCGAACTGCCCACCCCACGCGCCGCGTTGCCCGGTGACCGCGACGCCGATGTGTGCATCGTCGGCGCCGGACTGACCGGACTGTGGACCGCGTACTACCTCAAACTGGCCGACCCGTCGCTGCGGATCACCGTCCTGGAGGCCGAGTTCGCCGGGTTCGGCGCCTCCGGCCGCAACGGCGGCTGGGCGTCGGGGCTGATGCCCGGCGCCCGCGACCGACTGGCGAAGCAGTACGGGCGGGATGCCGTGCTCGACTACCAGCGCGTGATGAACGAGGCCGTCGACGAGATCGTCGCCGTGGCCGAGCGCGAGGAGATCGACGCCGGCATCGTCAAGGGCGGCACCCTGCGGGTGGCCCGCACCCCCGCCCAGGCGACGCGGCTGCGCCACAAGACCGAGGCCGACCACGAGTGGGGCGTGCCGGACGCCGTGATGCTCACACCGGAGGAGGCCGCGGACCGCATCCGCGTCGACGGCATGACGGCCGCGGCCTGGACCCCGCACTGCGCCCGGCTGCAGCCCGCGGCCCTGGTCAAGGGGCTCGCCGACACCGTCGAACGGCTCGGTGTGACCCTCTACGAGAAGTCCCCGGTCACGGCCATCGAGCCCGGCCGGGCGGTCACCGCTCACGGCACGGTCACCGCGCCCGTCGTCCTGCGTGCGACGGAGGGGTTCACGGCCTCGTTCAAGGGGCTGCGCCGCGCCTGGCTGCCCATGAACAGCTCGATGATCGCCACCGAACCACTGCCGAAGGAGGTGTGGGAGGAGATCGGCTGGGCGGGCCGCGAGACGCTGGGCGACACGGCACACGGGCACATGTACGCGCAGCGCACCCCGGACGACCGGATCGCGATCGGCGGCCGCGGCGTCCCGTACCGCTTCGGCTCCCGCACGGACGACGCGGGGCAGGTGGACGCCCGGACCATCGGCCAGCTCACCGACACGCTCTACGGGATGCTGCCGCAGACCGCCGGCGCCCGGGTCGACCACGCCTGGTGCGGTGTGCTCGCCGTGCCCCGCGACTGGTCCGCCACCGTGGGCCTCGACCGCGCCACGGGGCTCGGCTGGGCCGGTGGCTATGTCGGACACGGTGTGACCTCCACCAACCTCGCCGCCCGCACCCTCACCGATCTGGTGCTCCGGCGCGAGTCCCGGCTGACCCGGCTGCCGTGGACCGGGCACCGGCCCGGCACCTGGGAGCCGGAACCACTGCGCTGGCTGGGTGTGCGCGGGCTGTACGTCGCCTACCGGTGGGCGGACCGGCACGAAGCCGGCGGGCGGGCCCGCACGTCTCCCATCGCCACCGTCGCGGATCTCATCGCGCGGCGGCCCTGACACGTCCCGTCGGTTCTGGCCGACTTCTCGCCGCGGGACGCGTGGTGCGTCGGCGGCTGTCAGTCCGGTGTGGTTGCTCGCGCCGTTCCCCGCGCCCCTACGGGGCGGGGCGCGGCGCTGAGCTGGGCAATCGGGCCTTGCGTCGGTCTGTCTCACCCCTCAGAGTGGTCCGGACATCGTGCCGGGTCGGTCGGCACGTCGTCGGACTGGAGCTGTCCCCATGCCGTTCCTCACGGTCGCGGACGTGCTGCGGCTGCCCGTCATCGCCGCCGGTCTGCCCCGGGTCGCGGCAGGCGAGGACCAGCTGTCGCGCAGGGTCCGCTGGGTCCATGTCACCGAACTGCTCGACCCGGCCTCCTTCCTGGAGGGCGGCGAACTCGTCCTCACCACGGGCATGCCGCACCCGGCCGATCCCACCCAACTGCGCGGCTATGTCGACCAGTTGGCGGATGTGGGCGTGGCCGGGCTGGTCGTCGAGCTGGGGCGCCGCTACCAGCACGCGCCGCAGGAGCTGGTCACCGCCTGCCGGGAGAGGGACCTGCCGCTGATCGTGCTGGCGCGCGGGGTGCGGTTCATCGAGGTCACCCAGACCGTCCACGCCCTGATCCTGGACGCGCAGGGCGAGCTGTTGCGCCGCGCCCAGCAGGTGCGCGAGCTGTTCACCTCGCTCACCCTGCGCGGAGCGGACCCGGAGGAGTTCGTGCAGGCCGCCGCGGACCTCACGGGGTGTCCGGTGGTCCTGGAGAACCTGATCCACCACGCGGTGATCTGCCGGACCGCAGGCCCTCCGGACGGACAGGTCCTGGAGGCCTGGCCGCGGCGCTCGCGCACCGCCCCCACGCCGGACCGGGCGGCGGCGGACTCCACGACCTCACCGAGCCCGCCCACGAGATCACCGCCGGCCTCGGCAAGAACGGCGGCGGCCTCGGCGCTGACCGTGGTCCCGCCGCCGTCCTCCGCATCCCCGGCCCGAGCCCGGGCCCGCCCGGCGGAAGCCGACGCGGCCTCGGCCAGGATCATCCGGTAGGGCGCGTCCAGCAGCCCCCCGTACAGGTCCCCGGCGACCCCGCGCGCGTGATCCGGCTGCCCGGCCAGCAGCATCCGCAGCACGGCGGCCCCGATTCGCTGCTCGGCGGCGTACAACGACCGGGACCGCTCGGTGGTCAGCGTGAGCAGGGCGATGGCCGAGTGCACGGCGTACCGCTCGGCCGTACCCAGCGCGGCCGCGGTCCCCACGGCGAGCGCGGCCCGGGCCCGACGCCCCGTCCCGAGCGAGTGCAGCTCGACCCGGTCCTCGCCGCTCCCGTCCCCGCCGTCACCACTCCCACCGTCGCCCGCGCCGCCGACGACGGAACTCGCGGGCGCGGCCCGCTCCCGCAGCCGCTCCACGTCGCC
>NZ_JAPWHT010000334.1:0-11546 GCF_027270795.1 Streptomyces sp. ActVer | reverse complement strand
GGGGGGAGTGACGTGGTGCGGATTCGGGTTGATCCGCCGGATATTGGGTGACCGTTCGGCGGGTGCGGGTGCGGGTGCGGGTGCGGGTGCGGGTGCTGCGTACGCCGCAGATTTCGGCGACCTGCCTGGGCGGCTGCGGTCGGTGTTCGTTCGGGCAAACGGGTCTGCCCCCGAGGCTCGTCGGGGGCAGACAGGTGGGTGTGGGGTCAGCCGTTGCGCGGGCCCGGGAAGGCGGTCGGCCTGATCTCCTCGCGGAGCGTGGAGCTGCCCGCCGTCGGCTGCGTGGGCATCGGCATCGGCATGGAACGGGCCGCGGGGACCGTGGGGAGGCCGGTGTTGACGGCGACCGTGCGGGACGAGCCCGACGGTTCCGTGGCGCGCTCGGCCTCTGCGGCGGCCTGGGCCGCGGCCCGGCGGGCGCCGTAACGGCGGTGCACCGCCTGTTTGGTGACTCCCAGTGCCGAGCCCACCGCGTCCCACGAGAAGCCCAGTGAGCGGTCGAAGTCCACGGCGGCCGTGACCAGGGTCTCGACGCTGTCCCGCAGCTCCTGGGCGAGGCGGACGGTCGGGGCGGGCGCCCGCCCGTAGACGACGAAGCCCGTGGACGGGCCGGAGCGGCGCGGGCGGTAGACGTTGCCCAGCTGGGCTGTCAGCGTGCGCAGTGCGTCCACCTGCCGGCGGACCCGCTCGATGTCCCGCACCAGCAAGTGCAGGCTGGCCCGAGCCTGGGCGTCGTGGGTTGCGTGGTCGGCCATGAACAAGCCTCTCGAACCGGCGTTGAAAAGGACCGGGCCGCGAGTGCGGCCCGTTTTGGTCAACTCTTTCTTGACCAACGCGTTTGAGGGTGAGTGGTCACGCTCATGGGGCGTGGGGGCATATGCGTACGCCCCCGGCGGCTGGGCGTGCGCTCGCCTCGGCCTTCGTCCTCGGCCCCGCCTTCCGCCTCGCGACGGGTGAGTCCCGCCCGAACTGCCCGCACCGCTCGCACGATCCACGACGCCCCATAGACTGGTGTGCTGCCCGTCATGAATTCGCCCGAGAGGCCGACTGCCACCCATGAAGCTCGTCTTCGCCGGTACCCCCGAGGTCGCCGTTCCCGCTCTGGACGCCCTGATCGCCTCCGGGCGGCATGAGGTGGCCGCCGTCGTCACCCGGCCCGACGCGCCGGCGGGGCGGGGGCGGAGGCTTGTCGCGAGCCCCGTCGCCGAGCGGGCGGAGGAGGCCGGCATCGAGGTGCTCAAGCCGGTGAAGCCGCGGGACGAGGCGTTTCTCGCACGGCTGCGGGAGATCGCGCCGGACTGCTGCCCCGTGGTCGCCTACGGTGCGTTGCTGCCCCGGGCCGCGCTCGACATCCCCGCCCAGGGCTGGGTCAACCTGCACTTCTCGCTGCTGCCCGCCTGGCGTGGGGCGGCGCCCGTGCAGCACGCGGTCATGGCCGGGGACGAGATCACCGGGGCCTCCACGTTTCTCATCGAGGAGGGCCTCGACTCCGGGCCCGTCTACGGGACCGTCACCGAGGAGGTGCGGCCCACCGACACCAGCGGGGATCTGCTGACGCGGCTCGCCTTCGCGGGGGCGGGGCTGCTGGCCGCGACCATGGACGGGATCGAGGACGGCACGCTCAAGGCCGTGCCGCAGCCGGGGGACGGTGTCACGCTGGCGCCGAAGATCAGCGTCGAGGACGCGCACGTGGACTGGGTCGCGCCCGCGCTTCGTGTCGACCGGGTCGTACGCGGGTGCACTCCCGCGCCGGGGGCGTGGACCGTGTTCCGGGGGGAGCGGCTCAAGTTGATCCAGGTTGCGCTTGCTCCTGAGCGGACGGATCTTGCTCCCGGGGTGTTGGGGGTCGGCAAGAACAATGTGTACGTGGGGACCGGGTCGTGTGCCGTTGAGTTGCTGTGGGTGCAGGCTCAGGGGAAGAAGCCGATGCGGGCGGCGGATTGGGCGCGGGGGGTTCGGATCGGGGCTGACGAGGTGGTTGGGGGCTGAGAGGTCTTCTTCGGCGGTCGGTTCGATGTGGGTGGGGTGCGAGGGGTCGGTTGTGGGGTGTCGGGTGCGGGCCGGTGGGGGCTGGTCGCGCAGTTCCCCGCGCCTCTAAAAGACTGCGCAGTTCCCCGCGCCCCCAAAGGATGCGCTGATCCCCGTGCTCTCAAAGGTGCGCCGTTCTCGGCGTCCCCGAAGGTGCGGCGGCCCCTGCGCCCTACAAGATGCGCAGTTCCCCGCGCCCCTGAAGAACGAGCCGGTCCCCGTGCCTGAAAGCAAGCTGGTGCCCGCGTCCTCCAGGAAGGCGCCCTGGTGTGCCTCCAGAGGGCGCGGCGTTCCCCGTACTCCCCGAAAGCGTGTTGTTCCCCGTGCCCTGAGAAGGAGCGCGGGCGTCACCGCGACGTAGGCTGGACCCGTACCTCTTCCACGATCCGGAGCACCTTTTACGTGAACGAGCAGTCCCGTCGGCCCCGGCAGCAGGGCAAGCCGTACCGTCGTCCCAAGAAGGACCCCGTGCGGATGCTTGCCTTCGATGCGTTGCGGGCGGTGGACGAGAGGGACGCGTACGCGAATCTCGTGTTGCCGCCGTTGCTGCGGAAGGCGCGGGAGAAGGGGGACTTCGACGGGCGGGACGCGGCGCTGGCCACGGAGCTGGTGTACGGGACATTGAGGCGGCAAGGAACGTACGACGCCGTCATCTCGGCGTGTGTCGACCGGCCGCTGCGCGAGGTCGATCCGCCGGTGCTGGATGTGCTGAGCCTCGGCGCGCATCAGCTGCTCGGGACGCGGATCCCGACGCATGCCGCCGTGTCCGCGTCGGTCGAGCTGGCGAGGGTCGTGCTCGGGGACGGGCGGGCGAAGTTCGTCAACGCCGTGCTGCGGAAGATCGCGCAGCACGATCTCGACGGATGGATCGAGCAGGTCGCGCCGCCCTACGACGAAGATCCCGAGGATCATCTCGCCGTCGTGCACTCGCATCCACGATGGGTCGTCTCGGCGCTGTGGGACTCGCTGGGGGGCGGGCGCGCCGGGATCGAGGATCTCCTCGAAGCCGACAACGAGAGGCCCGAGGTGACTCTTGTGGCCCGCCCGGGGCGCTCCACCGCCGATGAGATCCTCGGCGCGCTCGGGGACGAGAACGCGTTGCCGGGGCGCTGGTCGCCGTACGCCGTTCGGCTGTCCGAGGGCGGCGAGCCGGGCGCCATCGACGCCGTACGCGAAGGGCGTGCGGGCGTGCAGGACGAGGGCAGCCAGCTCGTGGCGCTCGCCCTCGCCAACGCGCCCCTCGACGGACCGGACAAGGCCTGGCTCGACGGCTGCGCCGGACCCGGCGGAAAGGCGGCCATGCTCGCCGGACTCGCCGCCGAGCGCGGGGCCCTGCTGCTCGCTTCCGAGAAGCAGCCGCACCGGGCCGGCCTCGTCGCCAGGGCGCTCGCCGGGAACCCGGGGCCCTACCAGGTCATCGCCGCCGACGGGACACGGCCGCCGTGGCGTCCGGGCACGTTCGACCGCGTACTGATGGACGTGCCCTGCACAGGGCTTGGCGCGCTGCGTCGTCGTCCCGAGGCCCGCTGGCGGCGGCGCCCCGACGACCTGGACGGGTTCGCGCCGTTGCAGCGCGGACTGCTGCGTACGGCGCTCGACTCGGTGCGGGTCGGCGGGGTCGTCGGGTACGCCACCTGCTCGCCGCACCTTGCCGAGACCCGGGCCGTGGTCGACGACGTGCTCAAGCAGCACGGCGGCTCGGCCGAACTCGTCGACGCCCGCCCGCTCTTCCCTGGCGTACCGGCCCTGGGCGACGGCCCCGACGTACAGCTGTGGCCGCATCTGCACGGGACGGACGCCATGTATCTGGCGCTCATCCGCCGGACCGCCTGAGGCCGGTCGACCGACACCTACGGGCCGGGCCGGCCTATTCCGACGGGGTCGGCGGGGCCGGCGGGCCTCCCGGACTCGGTGCCGGTGCGGGCGCGGGGGACCCGGATCCGGTCCCGGTGGCCGGCGGCGGACCCGCCGTGCCCCCGTCCTCGTGGGCCAGCCGGTGCGGCCACCACACCTTCGGGCCGACGTCCAGGAACAGGGACGGCACGAGGACCGAGCGCACGATGAACGTGTCGAGCAGTACGCCCAGGGCGACTGCGAAGCCGATCTCGGCGAAGGCGACCATGGGGAGCGTGCCGAGCGCGGCGAAGGTTCCGGCGAGGACCAGGCCCGCCGAGGTGATGACCGCGCCGGTGGTGGCCAGGCCCGTCACCACTCCCTTGCGGGTGCCCTGGCGGCCGGCCTCCTCGCGGATACGGGTGGTCAGGAAGATGTTGTAGTCGATGCCCAGGGCGACCAGGAACACGAAGACGAACAGCGGGAAGTCCGTCGACTCGCCCGCGTAGTCGAAGATGTACCGGAACGCGAGCGCACTGATCCCCAGCGCGGCGGCGAAGGACAGCACCACCGTGCCGATCAGCAGCAGCGGGGCGATCAGGGCGCGGAGCACGCCGCACAGGATCAGCAGGACCACGATGAGCACCAACGGGATGATCAGGATGTTGTCGTGGGTCGTCGCCGTGTCCATGTCGAGCAGTGAGGCCGTGCCGCCGCCCACCTGCGCGTCGGCGTCGGGTACGTCGTGCACGGCGTCCCGCACCCGCTCCACCGTCTGTTTCGCGGCCTCGCTGTCCGCGGGTGCGGTCATGGTGGCCTCGAAGAGGACCTTGCCCTCGAACTCGGGTTTCGTGCCCGGTGGCAGGCCGAGGGATTCCGGTACGACACCGCGGGTGGCCGCGACCGCCTGGCCGACGTCCTCGGCCTGGGCGCGGTTGCTGACGATGACGAGCGGATCGCCGCTGCCCGCGGGGAAGTAGCGCGCGGACACCTCCTGGCCGACGATCGAGTCGGGTTTGCCGGTGAAGGCGTCGGCGTTGCTGATGCCCTCCGCGCGGAGCTGGATGAGGCCCAGCGAGAGCAGCGCGAGCGCCGCCGCCGTGACGGCCCAGATCATGCGCGGGCGGATGGAGATACGGCGGCCCATGCGCGCCCAGACACCGCTCTCGGTCGGGTCGGGGGAACCGAAGTGCGGGATCACCGGCCAGAAGATCCAGCGGCCGAAGATCACCAGCAGGGCCGGGAAGAGGGTCATCATCGCGGCCAGTGCCACGGCGACACCGATGGCGGCGACCGGGCCGAGGCCGCGGGTCGAGTTCATCTCGGCGGCGAGCAGCACCAGCATGCTCAGGACGACGGTCGCGCCGGACGCGAGCACCGCCGGGCCCGCCCGGTGCAGGGCGAGCGCCATCGCCTCGTGGCGGTCTTCGTGGCGGCGCAGTTCCTCCCGGTAGCGGGCCACCAGGAGCAGGGCATAGTCGGTCCCCGCGCCGAAGACGAGGACGGTGAGAATGCCCGCGCTCTGGCCGTTGACGGTCAGGCCCGCGTGCTCGGCGAGGAAGTAGATCACCGCCTGCGCGGTGAACAGTGCGGCGACCACGCCGAGCAGCGGCACGAGCAGCAGGGTCGGACTGCGATAGGTCAGCAGCAGCATCACGATGACGACGGCCATCGCCGAGAACAGCAGTGTGGAGTCGATGCCCTCGAAGGCCTCGGAGAAGTCCGCGGACGTACCGCCCGGGCCCGTCACATGCACGGCGAGCCCGTCGCCGCCCTTGCCGGTCACGTCACGGATCGAGTCGACGGCGGGCGAGATCTCCTCCCAGCCCTTCTCGTCCATCCTGATGGGGACGAGGATCTGGGCCGCACGCGGATCGGTCTGCCGGTCGAAGACCGGGCCCCGGGTCTCCGCGCCGAGGATGCCGTGCGCACGCAGTTCCTTGATCTGGCGTGCGTCCTCGTTGATCTGCGCCCGTTCCTCGGCCGTCAGGCCGCTCTCACGGGCGTACACGACCACCGCGGGGATCTGCTCCGGCCTGAAGTCCTCGGAGATCTCCAGGACTTGGGTGGACTCGGCGGATCCGGGCAGCCAGGACGCGGCGTCGTTGTCCTGCGCGTCGGTGAGTTTCGAGGCGAAGGGCGCCGTGAGGAACAGCAGCACCAGCCACAGTCCCACCACGATCCATTTGCTGCGTCGGCCGCAGACCAGCCAGCCGATCCCGCGTCCCTGCTTCCCCTGTGCGTCCGTCATGGCGACCCCCGTAGCCGCGTGTGGAGCTGGTGGGCCGACAAGGATGGCACGGGCCGCGAGGCCGGTGCAGTCCCTCGGCAGGATTGGTATATACCGACCGGTTCGGGTCGAGGACCTCCGGGACCTCGACGACCGGGGAGAACAACCGGCGCCGGACATGGCAGGCTTAACGCATGGCCGCGCAGATCAACCCCAGCATCCTGTCCGCCGACTTCGCCCGCCTTGCCGAGGAGGCAAAGGCGGTGGAAGGGGCTGACTGGCTCCATGTCGACGTGATGGACAACCATTTTGTCCCGAACCTCACGCTAGGTGTGCCGGTCGTAGAGTCTCTGGCGCGTGCTACGGACACGCCGCTGGACTGCCATCTGATGATCGAGGACGCCGATCGGTGGGCGCCGCAGTACGTAGAAGCGGGTGCCGGTTCCGTCACGTTCCATGTCGAGGCCGCCGCCGCACCCGTGCGGCTCGCCCGTGAGATCCGGGCCAAGGGCGCCCGGGCCTCCATGGCCCTGCGGCCCGCGACTCCCATCGAGCCGTACGAGGATCTGCTCCCCGAGCTCGACATGTTGCTGATCATGACCGTCGAGCCGGGCTTCGGAGGCCAGGCCTTTCTCGACATCATGCTGCCCAAGATCCGCCGCACCCGCGAGTTGATCAACAAGCACGGCCTGGAGCTGTGGCTGCAGGTCGACGGCGGGGTCTCGGCCTCCACCATCGAGCGCTGCGCCGAGGCGGGCGCCGACGTCTTCGTCGCCGGTTCGGCGGTGTACGGGGCGGCCGACCCCGCCCAGGCGGTACGTGCATTGCGCACGCAGGCGGAGGAGGCGACGGCCCAGGCAGCATGGGCATGCGACCACTGAGCCAAGGGAACGTGAACGCCGCCCCTCAGGGCTGATCAAGTACGCCGGATCTGCAAGGATGAACGGCGAATCCAGAGTGTGAACAGCAGTGAGGAGATCGCCGTGTCGGGTATGTCGGCGGGCCGGTCGGCCATGCGGATGGGACCCGCTGAGCTGGTGCAGGCGGCGGCCATGGCCCGCCGTTTCTACCTTGAGGGCAAGTCCAAGATCCAGATCGCCGAGGAGTTCGGCGTCAGCCGCTTCAAGGTGGCCCGGGTCCTGGAAACGGCCCTCGAACGGGATCTCGTGAGGATCGAGATCCGCGTCCCCGCCGAGCTGGACGCGGAGCGCTCGGACGCGCTGCGCGCACGCTACGGCCTGCGGCATGCCGTCGTCGTGGAGTCCCCGGCCGAGGCCGAGGAGTCGCCCGACCCGGAGAACCTCGGTGAGGTCGCCGCCGACCTGCTCGGTGAACTCGTCGCCGAGGGCGATGTGCTAGGCCTCGCCTGGGGCCGCTCCACCATCCACATGGCGGCCGCGCTCGACCGGCTGCCGCCGTGCACGGTGGTGCAGTTGACGGGTGTCTACGACGCCGGGACGGCCGAGCGCGGCTCGGTCGAGGCGGTCCGCCGGGCCGCCCAGGTCTCCGGCGGGGACGCCCATCCCATCTACGCGCCGATGCTGCTCCCTGACGTGGCCACCGCGGCGGCGCTGCGCAGCCAGACGGGGATCGCCCGCGCCTTCGAGTACTTCGACAAGGTCACCGTCGCCTGCGTGTCGATCGGCTCCTGGGAGGCGGGCATCTCGACGGTGCACGACATGCTCACCGAGGAGGAGCGCGCCCACTACGCCACCCTCGGTGTGGCCGCCGAGATGTCCGCGCACCTCTTCGACTCCGAGGGCCGCCGCGTCGGCCGGGACCTGGGCGAGCGGTGCATCACCGTCGAGGCCGACCGGCTGCGGCGGATCCCCGAGGTCGTCGCGATCGCCGGCGGCCAGCGCAAGGCCGCCGCCATCGACGCGGTGCTGCGCTCCGGCCTCGTCACCAGCCTGGTGACGGACACGGCGGCCGCGGACTACCTGATGACGGCGGGTTCGACCCCGCGTCCCGCCCTGAACCGGGCGGACCCGGACGGGCCCTGAGCCCGCAACGCTCCGACGGCGGCTCGGCAACGCGCCGCGTGGGGACGGCTGTGGCAGCATCGGCGACATGCTGTTCCGGTCCGTCCCCGTCTGATTTCCGGGCTGTTGGTCTGTCCGGTGGCCCTGTCGGCCGACTGTTCGTCGACGTCGACGAACACCAGGGCGGTCGCACCGGCCTCGGCCCCAACGTGGGCCCACGAGGTCGGGTAGGCTCACTGCAGTGTGTTGCGAGAAGCAAGCGCGTACACCGTGTTGATCGAGAACCAAGACAGCACATGCACCTCCAAGCTTTGCGGTACAAACCGGGCTGGTTTCAACCCGGCTGGTGTCGATCGTGGAAGACCTGCCGGGTCGCTGACCCGCAGGCGGCGTGAGCCAGGAATCCCCTGTTACAGCTGGGGGGAGGATTCAATACAACTCGTTCAGGGCGGGGCGGTGTGCTGAGATGACGCACGACGTGGCGGGCCGCCACGTGGTCGCGCTGGACCTCGACGGCGTCGCGGACAAGGCGGGCCTCATGGAGCGCTGCGTACGCGCACTGGAGCTGCCGGAGTGGTTCGGGCGCAACTGGGACGCGCTGGCCGACAGCCTCGGCGACTCCTCCGTCTGGCCCTCGCCCGCCGTGGAGAAGGGGCTGCTCGTCGTCGTCACCGGCTGGCAGCCGTACGCGAAGGCGCGGCCCGACGAGTGGGAGATCGCGCGGGAGGTGTTCGCCCAGGCGGCGGACGGCACCGCGGCGCTCACCGTGGCGCTGGTTCTTGGAGGATCCCACCAGTAGCCCCCTGACCAGCCTGGACGATCGGCCCGGGGCGTGTTCACCCGTCGACATGGGACAATGAGGTACGTGCTCTTCCCTCGTGCTGTCCTGTTCGGGGGCCACCTCTGAACGACTGGGATGTGCAGCACGTGCGTTTCCTCAACGACATCCAGCCCGCGTACGACCTGACGTACGACGACGTCTTCATGGTGCCGAGCCGCTCCGCGGTCGGTTCGCGGCAGGGCGTCGACCTGGCTTCGCCGGACGGCAGTGGGACCACGATTCCGCTGGTGGTCGCCAACATGACGGCCATCGCGGGCCGTCGGATGGCCGAGACGCTGGCCCGCCGGGGCGGGCTCGTCGTCATTCCGCAGGACATCCCGATCGAGGTCGTGACCGAGGTCGTCTCCTGGGTCAAGAGCCGTCATCTCGTCCTGGACACCCCGATCGTGCTGGCCCCGCACCAGACCGTCGCCGACGCGCTGTCCCTGCTGCCGAAGCGCGCGCACAACGCCGGTGTCGTGGTGGACGGCGAGGGCAGGCCGGTCGGCGTGGTCACCGACGCCGACCTGAACGGCGTCGACCGCTTCACGCAGCTGTCCGAGGTCATGTCCCGGGACCTGCTGCTGCTCGACGCGGACATCGAGCCGGGCGAGGCGTTCAACAGGCTCGACCATGCGAACCGCCGGTACGCGCCCGCCGTGGACAAGGACGGCCGGCTCGCCGGAATCCTCACCCGCAAGGGCGCCCTGCGCGCCACGCTCTACACACCGGCCACCGACGCGGACGGCAAGCTGCGCATCGCGGCCGCCGTCGGCATCAACGGCGATGTCGCGGGGAAGGCCAAGCAGCTTCTCGCGGCGGGCGTCGACACGCTCGTCGTGGACACCGCGCACGGCCACCAGGAGTCGATGATCGCCGCGGTCAAGGCGGTCCGCGGGCTCGACCCCCACGTGCCCATCGTCGCGGGCAACATCGTCGCCGCCGAGGGCGTACGCGACCTCATCGAGGCCGGCGCGGACATCATCAAGGTCGGTGTCGGACCCGGCGCCATGTGCACCACGCGCATGATGACCGGAGTGGGCCGCCCGCAGTTCTCGGCCGTGCTCGAATGCGCCGCCGAGGCGAAGAAGTACGGCAAGCACGTCTGGGCCGACGGCGGTGTCCGCCACCCGCGCGACGTAGCCATGGCGCTGGCCGCGGGCGCGTCGAACGTCATGATCGGCTCCTGGTTCGCCGGTACGTACGAGTCGCCGGGCGACCTCCAGCAGGACGCCGACGGCCGCCTCTACAAGGAGTCGTTCGGCATGGCGTCCGCGCGTGCGGTGCGCAACCGCACGTCGGAGGAGTCGGCGTACGACCGCGCCCGCAAGGCCCTGTTCGAGGAGGGCATCTCGACCTCGCGGATGTTCCTCGACCCGTCCCGGCCGGGCGTCGAGGACCTGATCGACTCGATCATCGCGGGCGTCCGCTCCTCCTGCACCTACGCCGGTGCCAACTCCCTGGAGGAGTTCGCCGAGCGGGCCGTCGTCGGCATCCAGAGCGCGGCGGGTTACGCGGAGGGCAAGCCGCTGCACGCAAGCTGGAGCTGACGCAACTCCCTTCCGCACGGCCCCCGTTGTCCCGCATGCCGGGAGAACGGGAGCCGTGCCTTTTCCCGGTGTCGCTAGGGTCGGGCGGATGAGGATCGACATCTGCCGGGCCGAGGACATCGCGGTTCTGGAGCGGTTCATGCCCTCGCACAGCGTGGACGGGAGCCACGGGGCGCGGTTCGCGCGGCAGGAGGCGGGTGACAGCAGCTATCTGATCCCCTGGCTCGACGGCCTGCCCGTCGGTCACGCGGAGGTCCGGTGGACCGGCTGCGAGGCTCCCGAGGTGCGGGCGGCCCGGCCGGGCTGTCCCGAGCTCAACGGGCTGTTCGTCTGGCCCGCGTCGCTCCGCTCGCGGGGCATCGGGACGGCACTGGTGCGTGCCGCCGAGGAGCGGGCGGTCGCCCGCGGCACCGGGCTCATGGGGCTCGGCGTGGGCGACGACAACCCACAGGCCGCGCGGCTCTACGCACGGCTCGGCTACCGGCCCACCGTGTCGTACGTCGACCGCTGGGCGTATCTCGACGTGGACGGCGTACGTCACGTGTGCGCCGACCCCTGCGTCTTCCTGGTCAAGGAACTGTCGTCAGGCCCTCTTGACGTCAAGTTTGCCTGACGAGACGCTGGCGTCATGACGACACCTCAGAGCATCGAGCCCCAGTACACGCTGCTGACCGGCGTGGCCCGTCTCGACGAGCTGCGTGTGCGGGAGTCGCTGGCCGGGGCGGGGAGCGACGAGGAGGCCCTCGACCGGGGCGAGCTGCTCGAACTGCTCGCGCTGAGCGAGGTGGTGGCCCGAAAGGCCGCGTACGGGCGGCAGTTGAGCGTGCGTGCGGCGCGTCGGGCCGGGGCGTCCTGGTCGCAGATCGGGGCCGCTCTGGGCACCAGCAAGCAGGCCGCCTGGGAGGCCCACAACAGGTGGATCGACGAGCAGGCGGCGGTTCATGGGCAGCCCGGGCGGATCGGTTTCGACGAGGACGACGTGGCCGAGGCGCGGGCCATCGCGGGGAATCCGGACGGGGCCTGACGAGTCCTGACGAGTTCTGATCGGGCGGGCCCCGGGGTCTGTCCTGCGACGGGGGCGGGCGGGGGGGCGCCCTGGGCGG
>NZ_JAPWHT010000333.1:0-11626 GCF_027270795.1 Streptomyces sp. ActVer | reverse complement strand
ACGTGCCCGCCGGGCTGAGGGAAGCCCGGCACGTGGCCGACGCCGTCGCCGAGAGCCCCGCCGGACTCGACCTGCCGGTCGTGGTGCGGCTGCGGGACGTCCATCTGCGCGGGCTGGTCCGGCTGCTGAGGGACGACCCGCACGTCCAGTCGTTCGCCGAGCGGGAGCTGGACGGGCTGCTGTGCGGGGCGGACGCGGAGTCGGAGCTGCTTCCGGTGCTGCGGACGTATCTTGCCACCGGCCGCAACAAGTCGCGCACCGCGCAGCTCCACCATGTCTCGCGACCCGCGCTGTACCGGCGGCTGGAGGCGATAGAGACGCGGCTCCGGGTCGATCTCGACGACTTCGAGCAGGCGGCCTCCGTGCACATCGCCCTCCTCGCGCACGACGCGCAACAGGGCTGAGACTCCCGACGCGCAACAGCTCCGAAACACAGGAAGACCTGGGAAAACGGTGGTGAAACATGGGCCTTGGCAAGGGTGACACCGTGGAACGCCACACGCCCTCAGACGTGACACGCTGCAACTCAAAGCCGTTCGCCGGTCTTCCTAAGCTCGCCGCACACCGAGCGACCGGAGGTCCCGATGAGCAGAGTGATCCGCGCCGCCGTCTTCCAGACCGCATGGACGGGCGACAAGGAATCGATGATCCAGGTCCACGAGCAGGCGGCCCGCGACGCGGCCGCACAGGGTGCTCAGGTCCTGTGCTTCCAGGAGCTGTTCTACGGGCCGTATTTCTGCCAGGTCCAGGACAAGGCGTTCTACGAGTACGCCGAACAGATCCCCGAGGGCCCGATCGTCCAGCGCTTCCAGGCGCTCGCCAGGGAACTGGGCATCGTCCTCGTGCTGCCGATGTACGAGGAGGAGCAGCCCGGCGTCCTCTACAACACCGCGGCGGTGATCGACGCCGACGGCTCGTACCTCGGCAAGTACCGCAAGCACCACATCCCGCAGGTCGAGGGCTTCTGGGAGAAGTTCTACTTCCGTCCCGGCAACGCCGGTTGGCCGGTCTTCGACACGGCGGTCGGCAAGATCGGCGTCTACATCTGCTACGACCGGCACTTCCCGGAGGGCTGGCGCGCGCTGGGTCTCGCCGGGGCCGAGATCGTCTTCAACCCGTCCGCCACCTCGCGCGGACTGTCCGCCTACCTCTGGCAGTTGGAGCAGCCGGCCGCGGCCGTCGCCAACGAGTACTTCGTGGGCGCCATCAACCGCGTGGGCGTGGAGGAGCTGGGCTCCAACGACTTCTACGGCACCTCGTACTTCGTGGACCCGGAGGCCCAGTTCGTCGGGGAGGTGGCGAGCGACAAGGAGACCGAACTCGTCGTCCGCGACCTGGACATGGCCAAGCTCCGCGCGGTACGCGACCGCTGGCAGTTCTACCGCGACCGCCGCCCCGAGGCGTACGAGCCGCTGACGGCTCCCTGAGCGGGGATCACGTCGGAGGCCCCCTGCGCCCCTGTCTCCTAGGGGCGCGGGGAACCGCGCGACCAGCCACGACGCACCCGCACGTACCCAACGGCCGCATTCCACCGGGGTGCCCACGACAGGAGAGGAAACCATGAGCAGCCGTACAGTCATCCGCGGTGGCCTAGTGATCACCGCGTCGGACGAACTCCACGCGGACGTCCTGGTAGAGGACGGCCGCATCGCCGCCCTCGCCGCGAGCGGCACCCCCGCCGCCGAGGCCTGGACGGCCGAGCGGACCATCGACGCCACCGGGAAGTACGTGATCCCGGGCGGTGTCGACGCCCACACCCACATGGAGCTGCCGTTCGGCGGCACCTTCGCCTCCGACTCCTTCGAGACCGGCACCCGGGCCGCGGCCTGGGGCGGCACGACCACGATCGTCGACTTCGCGGTGCAGAGCGTCGGCCACTCGCTGCGCGAGGGCCTCGACGCCTGGAACGCCAAGGCCGACGGCAAGTGCGCCATCGACTACGCCTTCCACATGATCGTCTCCGACGTGAACCAGGACACGCTCAAGGAGATGGACCTGCTGGTCGAGGAGGGCGTCACCTCCTTCAAGCAGTTCATGGCCTATCCCGGCGTCTTCTACAGCGACGACGGCCAGATCCTGCGCGCCATGCAGCGCTCCGCCGAGAACGGCGGCCTGATCATGATGCACGCGGAGAACGGCATCGCGATCGACGTGCTGGTGGAGCAGGCGCTGGCGAGGGGCGAGACCGACCCCCGGTACCACGGCGAGGTCCGCAAGGCCCTCCTCGAAGCCGAGGCCACCCACCGTGCCATCAAGCTCGCCCAGGTGGCCGGGGCCCCGCTGTACGTCGTGCATGTCTCGGCGCAGCAGGCGGTCGCCGAGCTGACACGGGCGCGTGACGAGGGCCTGAACGTCTTCGGCGAGACCTGCCCGCAGTACCTGTTCCTGTCGACCGACAACCTCGCGGAGCCCGACTTCGAGGGCGCCAAGTACGTGTGCTCGACGCCGCTGCGGCCCAAGGAGCACCAGGCCGCCCTGTGGCGGGGCCTGCGGACCAACGACCTCCAGGTCGTCTCCACCGACCACTGCCCCTTCTGCTTCGTCGGCCAGAAGGAGCTGGGCCGCGGCGACTTCTCGAAGATCCCCAACGGGCTCCCGGGCGTCGAGAACCGCATGGACCTGCTCCACCAGGCCGTCGTCGACGGACACATCTCGCGCCGCCGCTGGATCGAGATCGCCTGCGCCACCCCGGCCCGGATGTTCGGCCTGTACCCGAAGAAGGGCACGATCGCGCCGGGCGCCGACGCGGACGTCGTCATCTACGACCCGCACGCCGAGCAGATCATGTCCGCCGAGACGCACCACATGAACGTCGACTACTCGGCGTACGAGGGCAAGCGCACCACCGGCCGCGTCGAGACGGTCCTCTCGCGGGGCGAACTCGTCATCACCGAGCGGGAGTTCACCGGGCGCGCCGGGCACGGCGTCTACACCCCCCGCTCCACCTGTCAGTACCTTCTCTGAGCGACTAGGAGTGGCGCCATGGACTTCGGACTCGTCCTGCAGACAGACCCACCTGCCTCCCGCGTCATCAGCCTGATGAAGCGGGCCGAGCGCAACGGCTTCACGTACGGCTGGACGTTCGACTCCGCCGTGCTCTGGCAGGAGCCGTTCGTGATCTACAGCCAGATCCTCTCCAACACCACGAAGCTGAAGGTCGGCCCGATGGTGACGAACCCGGGCACCCGCACCTGGGAGGTCACCGCCTCGACCTTCGCCACGCTCAACGACATGTTCGGCAACCGCACGGTCTGCGGTATCGGGCGCGGCGACTCGGCGATGCGTGTGGCCGGCCGCAAGCCCAACACGCTCGCCCGGATCAGCGAGGCCATGAAGGTCATCCGGGCGCTGGGCCGCGGCGACGAGGCGGACCTCGGCGGCACGGTCATCAAGTTCCCGTGGATCAAGCCGGGTGCCGAACTCCCCGTCTGGATGGCCGCGTACGGCCCCAAGGCGCTGAAGATGACCGGTGAGGAGGCCGACGGCTTCATCCTCCAGCTCGCCGACCTCTACCTGACCGAGTACATGGTCAAGGCCGTGAAGACCGCGGCCGCCGAGGCCGGACGCGACCCCGACGAGGTCAAGATCTGTGTCGCCGCGCCCGCCTATGTCACCGAGGACGACTCGCCCGAGGCGCTCGCCCACGCGCGTGAGCAGTGCCGCTGGTTCGGCGGGATGGTCGGCAACCACGTCGCCGACCTCGTCTCCAAGTACGGCGAGCACTCCGCCGCCGTACCCGACGAACTCACCGACTACATCAAGTCCCGTGAGGGCTACGACTACTCGCACCATGGACGCAGCGGCAACCCCGACACCCAGTTCGTGCCCGACGAGATCGTCGACCGGTTCTGTCTGATCGGGACGGCCGAGAAGCACATCGAGAAGCTGAACGCGCTGCGCGAGCTGGGCGTCGACCAGTTCGCCCTGTACGACATGCATGACGCTCAAGAGGCGGTCATCGAGGCGTATGGATCAACGGTCATTCCCGCCGTCAACAGTTGAGGGCGGCCCCGGCCGTTGATGACCTGTCCCAGTGGTTGATGGTCGACCCATCCATCAACCATTGACGGCATTCGCTCCACCCTGCTCCACCCACTCAAGTCGTCCCCTTCCCACCTCCCCGGGAAGGGGGCCGTACCACCGCTCCACCACCCCCACGGCGCCACCCGCACGGCCTTTCCCGTCCCGCCTCATCGATTGGCCTGCCCATGACCGACACCGTCCCCACGGGGCCGCCGATATCCCAGTCCGCCGACACCGACGGCCGGATCGAACTCAGCCCCGGGGCCTTCCCCGCCGACAGTCCCTTCGCCAACGAGGACCTCCGTCCCGTCCCCGTATCCGAGCGCAAGTGGACGACGTACAACTTCGCGGCGCTGTGGATATCCATGGCCCACTGCATCCCCAGCTGGACCCTGGCCTCCGGCCTGGTCGCCCTCGGCATGGACTGGAAGCAGGCCGTCTTCACCATCGCCCTGGCCAACATCATCGTGCTGCTGCCGATGCTGGCCACCGGTCACGCGGGACCCAAGTACGGTATCCCGTTCCCCGTGCTCGCACGCGCCTCGTTCGGGCTTCGCGGTGCCAACATCCCGGCGCTGATCCGGGCCGCCGTGGCCTGTGGCTGGTTCGGCATCCAGACCTGGATCGGCGGCAGCGGCATCTTCGCCCTGGGCTCCAAGCTCACCGGCGGTGAGTGGGAGAACGCGGGCAAGATCGCGGGCAACCCATGGCCGCTGTGGCTCTGTTTCATCCTGTTCTGGGCCCTGCAGATCGCGATCATCTACCGCGGTATGGACTTCCTGCGGCACTTCGAGAACTGGGCCGCACCCGTCGTGATCGTCGGCGCGTTCGCGTTGCTCATCTGGATCGCGGTCAAGGCCGGCGGCTTCGGCGCGCTGCTCGACCAGCCCTCGAAGCTCGGCTGGGGCGCGGACTTCTGGCCGGTCTTCTTCCCGTCCCTGATGGGCATGATCGGCTTCTGGGCGACCCTGTCCCTCAACATCCCCGACTTCACCCGCTTCGGCGCCAGCCAGAAGGCGCAGACCTGGGGGCAGTCCCTCGGCCTGCCCACCACGATGACGCTCTTCGCGATCCTCGCCGTGCTGGTCACCTCCGGCTCCGAGGCCGTCTACGGAGAGGCGATCTGGGACCCGGTGGCCCTCGCGGCCAAGACCGACAACGCCTTCGGTCTGCTCTTCGCGCTCTTCATCGTGTTGATCGCCACGATCTCCGTCAACATCGCGGCGAACGTGGTCTCTCCGGCGTACGACCTGTCAAACCTGGCCCCGAAGTTCATCAACTTCCGTACGGGCGCGCTGATCACGGGTGTCATCGGCATCCTGATCTTCCCGTGGAAGCTCATCTCCACGCCCGAGTTCTACATCTTCACCTGGCTCGGTGTGGTCGGCGGTCTGCTCGGCACGGTCGCGGGCATCCTGATCGCCGACTACTGGATCATCCGCCGTACGGTCCTGCACCTCGCCGACCTGTACACGCCCGGCGGACGCTACTGGTACACGAACGGCTGGAACTGGCGGGCGGTGCTGGCCTTCGTGGTCGGCGGCGTTCTGGCGGTCGGCGGCTCGTACTCGAACGTCGACGCCAAGGGCGCCAAGCTCGGCCCGTTCCCGACGGACGGACTCATCCCGTTCCTCAAGCCGCTCGCGGACTACGGCTGGGCGATCGGCCTCGCCTCGTCGCTCGTCCTGTACGTCGCGTTGATGGCGCCGTTCGCACGAGCGGAGAGCGCGGAGCGGGAGGGGCGCACGGTGAAGGCCGACCAGGTCGTCTGACGACGGCGGGCCGCGTTGGGAGCCTCTCTTACTGAGCGGCCTCCAGCGCGGCCATCGCCTCCTTGGCGGCCTTGATGGCGCCCTTGTTGATCTCGTCCGTACTCGGCGCCTTCTTCGACTCGAAGTCACTGCCGTTGTACGTGATGACCACCATGGCGTTGGACGCCTGGACGAACACCTGGCCCTCGCGCGTCTGCTGCTTGTCCTCGGTGGTGAGGTTCACCACCGAGTAGGCCGCGTCCCCGAGACCGGGAACGACCCCTCCGCCGCTCTTCTCCGTCGTGCGCTGCTTGTAGGCGGCCTGGGCGGCCTGGTCCGATTTCTTGATTTCGTACGAAATGTCGAGCCAGCGGTAGTCGAAACCCTTGAGCGCGTTCCACGAACAGGTGCGGCGCAGCGATTCGTCGGTCGACGGGATCTCCTTGCCGGCCGTCTTGGCGTCCGGCACCAGCGAGGTCACCGTCTTCTTCGACACGCCGGTGCAGGGCGCGGGCGAGGTGCGGTACGTGCGGCTCGCCGCGGCGGTCGACGGCGCGGACGGTGACGACCCGCCGTCGGGGGCGGCCTTCTTCTCCGTGGCCGGGGTCGCGGCGAACGGCCCGGACGACAACGACCAGCCCGCCAGGGCGAGCACGACAACCGGCAGCAGACGCGCGGTCAGAGCGAGAGGAAGAGAACGCACGGCGCACATTTCGTGGGGGACGGTGCGGAGAGTCCGCACAGCGGACGGGACGCCAGTGTCACATGCCTGCCTGTGGGGCGGTAGTACAAACTCGCTCCGTGCCCGCGCGGTGACAGGGACTCACCCTTGACGGTCCATGACCCCGTGCGATACCGGGGCATCGAGGGGCAGAGCCCGCTCGATACGGTCCACGGCGGCGAACGCCCCATACGCGACGAGCTGGACCAGACAGCGGTCCGTGTACGGAGGCCGCTTCCAGGCCGCCACGTCCTCGTCGGTGATCCGGTACGGAGCCAGCGCGGCCAGTATCGCCAGCCGCGCCCCGGGCCTGGTCCTCCGGTCCGGCAGGGCGTCCCACACCAACGGCTGATGCGTACCGTCCCACGCCGCGACGACGTTGCGTACAAGGTCCTGGTCGGCCTCGGTCAGCAGGCCGGCGCCCTCCGAGGCTGCCGTCCGCAGTGCCGCGTAGGCCGGGGCGACCGTCGTGCCGGCCGCCCAGGACGGGCCGGGGCCCGGGTCGCCGTCGAGGAGGGCGAGGCTCGTGCCCGGGGTGAGACGCCGGCGCAGGGTCTTCGCCAGGGAACGACCGGCGAGGCTGCGGACCGGCCTGAACCGCTGGGTGTTGCCCGGCAGCAGGTTCTCCGTCAGCAGGGCCGAGACGATCCGGTTGATGAAGTGGAAGGACAGGGCGGTCCCCACGTACGCGGCGGTGTGCCGGGCGAAGAAGGGCGGCGGGGTGAGATCCGGGTGGCCGGGGACACGGGTCGCCTCGCCCCAGGCGACCATGCGCGCCTGCACATCCTTGTCCGGGGTCCCGCCGCGGGCCAGACGCTCCGCGAGGGCGTGGTTGCCGGTGGCGTGCAGAAGGACGGCGTGCGCGCCCACGCAGAACGGACACCTGTTGGCGCGGGACACCCCGAGCGCGGCCAGCTCCTTGCCGGTGCGACTGCCGTCGCCCGCGAGCAGCGACTCACGCATCAGGGCCCAGGTGGCGGCGAGGAGTTCGGGCGCGGACGACAGGACGACGAAGGTGACGGCGCCGTCGATGCCGAAGTCCTCGGAGAGCTGCCGGTAGACCTCGGCGGTCCGGCCGGTGGCGGACCTGGGCGGCGGAGGCTGGGTGTAGCGAAAGGGCGTGGTCACGAACGGGTAGCTGAAGGGTTTGGTCATACCGAGAACCCTCGCTCCCGGAGGTGCCCCCGGGCGTCGTACGGCCGGAGGCAGTTGGCGGTGATCCGACGCGACCGCGCCGGGCACCGGACTACTGCGCCGGGAGTAGTCGCGGGCCCGTCCACAGGGCTGACGACCCTGTCCGTACGGCGGTCTACCGTACGGACATGAACGAGGACCAGGCCACCCTCAAACGGCTCGCCGACGTGGTACTCGCCGTCGTGATCGGCGCGATCGTCGTGTCCGTGGCGGCCTTCGACAAGAACACCGCGCCGGTCGACTACGCGCTGATCGTGACCGGTTCGCTCGCGCTGGCCGCATACCGAAGGGCGCCCCGCGCGGTGCTCGCCGTCACCACGGCCGCGCTGGCCGGCTATGTGCTGCACGCCGAACCAGGGCTGGTGGCCGCCCTCCCGGTGATGGCCGCGGTCCACACGGCGGCACAGGCCGGGCACCGGAGCGCGGGCGCGGCCGCGGGCGGGGTGTTCCTCGGGGCGTGGCTCGCGACGGGAGTCACCTCCCAGGACACCGTCGAGCAGACCGCGTTGCTCGCGGGCTGGTTCCTGTGCGCCGTCGTGACCGGTCTCGCGGGCCGCAACTGGCAGGCGTATCTGCGCCAGACGGAACAGCGCGCGCTGGAGGCCGAACGCACCCGCGAGGAGGCGGCTCTGCGCCGCGCGGGCGAGGAACGCCTGCGCATCGCCCGCGAGTTGCACGACTCCCTCACGCACAGCATCTCGATCGTCAAGCTCCAGGCGGGAGTCGCCGTCCACCTCGCGCGCAAGCGCGGGGAGGAGATACCCCCGGCCCTGCTCGCCATCCAGGAGGCGAGCAGCGAGGCCATGCGCGAACTGCGCGCCACCCTTGAGGTGTTGCGCACCGACGAGCCGACCGGCACCCCGGCCCTGCTCGTGGAGCGAGCCCGGGCCGCCGGCCTCGCCGTCGACCTGACCGTGACCGGCCACGAGCGCCCCCTGACGGCGACCGTGGACCGCGCCACGTACCGCATCGTCCAGGAGGCACTGACGAACGCCGCCCGGCACGCCGGGCCCGCCAAGGTGGCCGTCCAACTGGAGTACGAAGAGCGCGAGTTGACGATACGCGTCGACGACGACGGCACCGCCGAACCGTCCCGGCCGAGCGCCGAGGGCATCGGGCTCACCGGCATGCGCGAACGCGTCACGGCCCTGGGCGGCACCCTGCACGCCGCCCCGCGCGCGGAGGGCGGCTTCTCGGTACGGGCCCGAGTGCCGCTGGATCTGCCGTGAGCGGCCTGATCAGGGACGCGCTGGTCGACGACCAGGCCCCTGATGCGCGCCGGGTTCCGGGCACTCCTGGACGCCGAGGAGGGCATCGAGGTGGTAGGCGAGGCCGCCGACGGGGAACAGGGCCTGGCGCTGGTGCGCGCGCAGGTCCCGGACATCGCCCTCGTCGACGTCCAGATGCCGGTGATGACGGGCATCGAGGCGACCCGCCGCATCGCGGCCGACCCGGACCTGTCCGGCGTACGCGTGGTGATGCTGACCAACTACGGCCTGGACGAGTACGTCTTCGAGGCGCTGCGGGCCGGTGCCAGCGGGTTCCTGCTCAAGGACACCGAGCCCGCCGACCTGCTCCAGGCCATCGAGGTCGTCGCGCGAGGCGAGGCCCTGCTGTCGCCGTCCGTCACGCGCACGCTGATCGGCGAGTTCGTGGCCCGGCCCCCGGACCGGGCCAGCGCACCCGGACTGGAGTGCCTCACCCGCCGCGAACGCGAGGTCACCGCGCTCGCCGCCCGCGGCCTCGCCAACGAGGAGATCGCCGCCCACATGGTCATCAGCCCTTTCACGGTCAAGACCCATGTCAGCCGCGCGATGACCAAGCTCGCCGCGCGGGACCGCGCCCAACTGGTCGTGTTCGCCTACGAGTCGGGGCTGGTCGCGGCCCGCGGGACGGCGGAGTGAGAGACGCGGACGGGGCGCGGGCGACACGAGTGCTGGCGGAGTGAGGGTGCCGGGGAGCGGAGCGACGGCTTCCGTCGGGGTCTCGTGTGATGATCGGCGCGTGATCGCGATACGCCCGAGACCGGTCCGTAGCGTCGCCCTCGCCTGCCTGCTGGTGCTGGGAGTGAGCGGCTGCGGGCTCTCCGCCGAGCTGGACCGGGAGAGAAACCCCGAACGCAGGCCCACGCCGACGCCGACCATAGAGGTACCGACCCGGGCGGCGAATCCGCCCCCGTCCGGGATCCCCACGCCGTCCGAACCTGCTCCGTCCGTACCCGTCCAGGAGGGGCGGGGCTGTCCGCCGTCCGGCCTGCGCTTCCGGGCCGACGAGGGTGACGCGGCCATGGGACTGCGCGCCATGGGCCTCGACGTCATCAACTGCGGTGACCGCCCGTACAAGTTGAAGGGCTACCCGTCCGTCACCGTCCTCGACGCCTCGGGCGACCCCTTCCCGGGCGTGCGGACCGTCGAGGGCACGGACAAGGTGTCCATGGCGCCGGAGGACCCCGGGCCCCGAGCGCTGACCCTCGACCCGGGCGAGAGCGCACACGCGGCCCTGTACTGGCGAATGCACAACCAGGACGGTGTCTACCTCCGCGTCGCCCCGGAGAAGGGGGACGACACCGTGACCGTGCAGCCTCCGTATCCGCTCGACATCGGCCCCGAGAACATCCTGGGGACAACGGCCTGGCAGCCCTCTGGGCAGCCCTCGCAGTAGCCCTCGGAGCAGGGGGCGCGGCGGGCTGCGTACGATCGCCGGACGCCCGCCCGCAGTCCGGACGTCCGCGCCGCAGTGAGGAGTTCCCCGTGTTCACGACCCGACCCACGCTCCAGGGCACCTTCGGGATGGTGTCCTCCACGCACTGGCTCGCCTCGCAGTCGGCGATGGCCGTGCTGGAGGACGGCGGCAACGCGTACGACGCCGCCGTCGCCGCCGGATTCGTGCTCCACGTGGTCGAGCCGCACCTCAACGGGCCCGCCGGCGAGGTGCCGATCATCCTCGCCCCGGCCGGCGGCGAGGTGCGGGTGCTGTGCGGACAGGGCGTGGCACCGGCCGGGGCCACGATCGCCCACTACAGGGGACTGGGTTTGGATCTCGTACCCGGTACCGGGCCCCTCGCGGCCGCGGTTCCCGGGGCCTTCGACGCGTGGATGCTGCTGCTGCGCGACCACGGCACGAAGTCCCTGGCGGACGTCCTGAAGTACGCCATCGGGTACGCGGAGGACGGGCACGCGCCCGTGGAGCGCGTCGGCGAGACCGTCGAGACGGTACGGGAGCTCTTCGAGACCGAGTGGACGTCCTCGGCCGACGTGTACCTGCCGGACGGGCGGCCCCCGCGGCCGGGCGAGCTGTTCCGGAACCCGGCGCTGGCCGGGACCTGGAAGCGGCTCATCGAGGAGGCCACGGAGGAGGCGGGGGCCCGCAGGGAGGCCGATGCCGGTCGGGAGCCCGGTGATCGCCAGGAGCCCGGGGTGCGGGGCGGCGGCGAGCGGATCGCCGAGATCGAGGCGGCGCGGCGGATCTGGCGCGAGGGCTTCATCGCCGAGGCCCTGGTACGGCAGGCGGCCCGGCCCACGATGGACACCAGCGGTGAACGGCATTCCGGCACGCTGACGGCGGCCGACCTGGCCGGCTGGTCCGCGTCCTACGAGGCGCCGGCCACGTACGACTGGCGGGGCTGGACGCTGTGCAAGGCCGGTCCGTGGAGCCAGGGCCCGGTGCTCCTCCAGCAGCTGGCCCTGCTGCCGCCGGAGCTGCCGCGGTACGGCTCCGCCGAATACGTGCACCTGCTGATAGAGGGCTGCAAGCTCGCGATGGCCGACCGGGAGGCCTGGTACGGGGACGCCGGCGAGGTCCCCCTGGAAGAGCTGCTGTCGGCTGAGTACAACACCGGGCGGCGGGCGCTGGTCGGGGAGAAGGCCTCCTACGAGCTGCGGCCGGGCAGCCCCGGCGGACGGGCCCCACGGCTCGGCGGGCACGCGCGCGTGGTGGC
>NZ_JAPWHT010000332.1:0-11630 GCF_027270795.1 Streptomyces sp. ActVer | reverse complement strand
ACTGGGGCCACCAAGTGGACACCAACCAGCTCTGGTTCCGCAGTATCACCGTCAGCGGCTACAACGCCGGCGGCGAGGCGGCGAGCGTCCCGGCGCACGGGCGGGTGCTGCTCGCGAGCGGCGAGGTCACCGTGACGGACGACGGCGAGGCGAAGCTGCCTGCCGACACCACAGCGTGGTGGATCGCTGACTGACCGTTCATCAACTCGGGGGTTCTGCAAGAACTTTCCGGAATTTTCAGAAGCCCGCCTTCCGCTTCGGGAGGCGGGCTTCTACTATCTGGCGCACCGCACGGCTGTTGAATCTTGCAGCAAGAACCTTCAACGGCCCACCCCTTCAATGGAGAAGGACCCCCACATGGCCAAGAGAGCTCTGTCCGGCGCGCTCGCCCTCGCCGCGGCCGCGTTCGTCGTCCCCGCGAGCACCGCGGGCAGCGCGTACGCCTCCCCGCCCGGCACCAAGGACGTCACCGCCGTCCTCTTCGAGTGGAACTTCGCCTCGGTCGCCAAGGAGTGCACCAACCGACTGGGCCCCGCCGGTTACGGATACGTCCAGGTCTCGCCGCCCGCCGAGCACATACAGGGCTCGCAGTGGTGGACCTCGTACCAGCCGGTCAGCTACAAGATCGCGGGACGGCTCGGCGACCGTACGGCCTTCCAGAACATGGTCAGCACCTGCCACGCGGCGGGCGTGAAGGTCGTCGCCGACACGGTGATCAACCACATGTCGGCGGGCAGCGGCACCGGTACGGGCGGCTCGTCCTACACGAAGTACGACTACCCGGGCCTGTACTCCTCGCCCGACTTCGACAACTGCACCTCGCAGATCAGCAACTACCAGGATCGCGGCAACGTCCAGAACTGCGAACTCGTGGGGCTCGCCGACCTGGACACCGGCGAGGAGTACGTCCGCGGGGCCATCGCGACGTACATGAACGACCTGCTCTCCCTCGGTGTCGACGGCTTCCGCATCGACGCGGCCAAGCACATCCCGGCCGCCGACCTCGCCAACATCAAGGGCAGGCTGAGCAACTCGTCCGTGTACTGGAAGCAGGAGGCCATCTATGGCGCCGGCGAGGCCGTCCAGCCGACCGAGTACACCGGCACGGGCGACGTCCAGGAGTTCCGGTACGCGTTCGACCTCAAGCGGGTCTTCAACAACGAGAACCTCGCCTACCTGAAGAACTACGGCGAGGGCTGGGGCTACATGAGCAGCGGCGTCTCGGGCGTCTTCGTCGACAACCACGACACCGAGCGCAACGGCTCCACGCTCAGCTACAAGGACAACGCCAACTACACCCTGGCCAACGTCTTCATGCTGGCGTACCCGTACGGCGCGCCCGACATCAACTCCGGCTACGAGTTCTCCTCCACGGACGCCGGTCCGCCCAACGGCGGTACGGTCAACGCCTGTTGGCAGGACGGCTGGAAGTGCCAGCACGCCTGGCCCGAGATCCAGTCCATGGTCGCCTTCCGCAACACCACCCGGGGCGAGTCCGTCACCAACTGGTGGGACAACGGGGGCGACGCCATCGCCTTCGGCCGCGGCAGCAAGGGCTTCGTGGCCATCAATCACGAGTCGAGCTCACTGACCCGCACCTACCAGACCTCGCTCGCGGCGGGCACGTACTGCAACGTGCAGGCCAACACGACGGTGACGGTGAACAGTTCGGGCCAGCTCACGGCGACGCTGGGCGCGAACACGGCGCTCGCGGTGTATTCGGGCAAGTCCAGCTGCTGACAGCCGAGGTGCGCAGTTCCCCGCGCCCCCTTTTAGGGGCGCGGGGAACTGCGCAGTCTTTTGTCTGTGACCGCTACCGACCCGGACAGTCGCTGAAACTTCTTTCCACCCTTTGCAAGACTCTTGCTGAAAGTGTTTCAGCGGCGATACGGTCACGCGGATCCGTAACCGCAAGGAGTTCAGGCCTGTGATACCAAGATGGCCGGCGCCCAGGGTGCGCCGTACCGCGCAGCTCAGACGGATCGCGGCCGTTGCCGTGGCCGCTCTCGCGGCAGCGCTCGTCCAGCCCCTGGCCGCGCGCGCCGCGGCCCCGCCCGCACCCCCGTCCGACGCGGCGCTGGCCAAGACGCCCGCCCGCAACGACCTCACCCGTGAGCAGTTCTACTTCGTCCTGCCGGACCGTTTCGCCAACGGCGACACGTCGAACGACAAGGGCGGCCTCACCGGGTCCCGCCTCGACACCGGGTACGACCCCACCGACAAGGGCTTCTACCAGGGCGGCGACCTCAAGGGCCTGACGAAGAAGCTCGACTACATCAAGGACCTCGGCACCACCGCCATCTGGATGGCGCCGATCTTCAAGAACCAGCCCGTGCAGGGCACCGGCAAGGACGCCTCGGCCGGCTACCACGGGTATTGGATCACCGACTTCACGCAGGTGGACCCGCACTTCGGTACGAACGCGGACCTTGAGCGGCTGATCGACAAGGCCCACGACAAGGGCATGAAGGTCTTCTTCGACGTCATCACCAACCACACGGCCGACGTCGTCGACTACAAGGAGAAGTCCTACTCGTACCTCTCCAAGGGCGCCTTCCCCTATCTGACGAAGGACGGCGAGCCGTTCGACGACGCCGACTACGCGGACGGGACCAGGGACTTCCCGTCCGTCGGGACCGGCTCCTTCCCGCGTACGCCCGTCGTGCCCGCCGCGAAGAAGAACGTCAAGGTCCCGTCGTGGCTCAACGACACGTCGATGTACCACAACCGCGGCGACTCGACCTTCGCCGGAGAGAACTCCACGTACGGCGACTTCTCCGGCCTCGACGACCTGTGGACCGAGCGTCCCGAGGTCGTCAGCGGGATGGAGAAGATCTACCAGCGGTGGGTCAGGGACTACGACATCGACGGCTTCCGGATCGACACCGTGAAGCACGTCAACACGGAGTTCTGGACCCAGTGGGCCACTGCCCTCGACAAGTACGCCGCTCAGCAGGGGCGTGACGACTTCTTCATGTTCGGCGAGGTGTACTCGGCGGACACGTCGATCACTTCGCCGTACGTCACCGAGGGCCGCCTGGACTCCACGCTGGACTTCCCCTTCCAGGACGCGGCACGGGCGTACGCCTCCCAGGGCGGCAGCGCGAAGCGGCTCGCCTCGGTCTTCGGGGACGACTACAAGTACACGACCGACAAGGCCAACGCGTACGAGCAGGTCACCTTCCTCGGCAACCACGACATGGGCCGCATCGGCACCTTCCTCAAGCAGGACAACCCGAACGCGTCCGACGCCGAGCTGGTGAAGAAGGACAGGCTCGCCAACGAGCTGATGTTCCTCGGCCGCGGCAACCCGGTCGTCTACTACGGCGACGAGCAGGGCTTCACCGGCGCGGGCGGCGACAAGGACGCCCGCCAGACCATGTTCGCCTCGAAGACGGCCGACTACCTGGACGACGACGAGCTGGGCACGGACCGCACGCACGCCGAGGACGCGTACGACACGAGTGCACCGCTCTACAAGCAGATCAGTGCTCTCGCGAAGCTCCGCAAGGCCAACCCGGCCCTCGCGGACGGCGTCCAGACGGAGCGGTACGCGGCCGACGGCGCCGGCGTCTACGCCTTCTCCCGCACGGACGCGAAGACCGGCATCGAGTACGTCGTCGCCGTGAACAACGCCGACAAGGCGAAGGAGGCGACCTTCGCGACCGGCTCGGCGGGCATGACGTTCCGCGGGATCTACGGCACGGACGGCGGTACGGGCGACGGAGGCGAGTCCCTCAAAAGCGGCCCGGACAAGAAGGTCACCGTCACCGTCCCGGCCGGTTCCTCCGTCGTGTTCAAGGCCGCGGGCAGGCTCGCACCGCCCGCGACCAAGCCGACCCTCACCCTGAAGGCCCCCGCCGAGGGAGCCACCGGCACGGTTGAGATCTCCGCGGATGTGGACGGCGGACAGCTCAACCGAGTCGTCTTCGCCGCCCAGGTCGGCAACGGCAAGTGGCAGACGCTCGGCTCCGCCGACCACGCCCCGTACAAGGTCACCCAGGTCGTCGGCAAGGGCGTACCGGCCGGAACCGCCTTGCGCTACAAGGCCGTTGTGATCGACTCCGTCGGCCGTACGGCGAGCACGACGGCCGCCTCCACCACCGGCACCCCGCCCGCCGAGGAGGTCCCGAGCGCCTCCTCGCGCGATTACGCGGTCGTCCACTACAAGCGCGAGGCCGGCGACTACGCGGACTGGCGGCTGTACGCCTGGGGCGACCTCGCCGACGGCGAGGCGACCACCTGGCCGGAGGGGCACGACTTCATCGGCCGGGACGCGTACGGGGCCTTCGCCTACGTGAAGCTGAAGCCGGGCGCGTCGAACGTGGGCTTCCTCGTCATCGACAAGGACGGCAACAAGGACGTCTCCGCCGACCGCACGATCGACGTCACCAAGACCGGCGAGATCTGGATCGAGCAGGGCAAGGAGGCCGTACGGACCGAGAGGCCGGCCGCCGACTACCCGGCGCCGGACAGGACCAAGGCCGTACTGCACTACCAGCGCGCCGACGGGAACTACGACGGCTGGGGACTCCACACCTGGACCGGCGCCGCGGACCCCACGGACTGGTCGAAGCCCCTGGAGCCGGTGAAGACTGACACGTATGGCGCTGTCTTCGAGGTGCCGCTCACCGAGGGTGCCACCAGCCTCAGTTACATCATCCACAAGGGCGACGAGAAGGACCTGCCCACCGACCAGTCGCTCGACCTCACGGCGAACGGCCATGAGGTGTGGCTGTTGAGCGGCCAGGAGAAGTACCTCCTGCCGCAGCCCGCGGGCAGCGCAGCCGCGCTCGACCTCACCACCTCCAAGGCGGTCTGGATCGACCGGAACACGGTCGCCTGGAACGGCAACGAGGCCGCCGCGTCGACCCAGTTGCTGTACTCGCGCGACGGCTCCATCAAGGTCGAGGACGGCACACTGACCAGCGACGACGAGCGTTGGCTGCGGCTCGACAAGGCCACGCTCACCGACGCCCAGAAGGTGAAGTTCCCGCACCTCAAGGACTACCAGGCCTGGTCCGTCGACCCGCGCGACCGCGACCGGGTGCGCGAAGCGCCGCGCGGCCAGCTCGTCGCCTCCCAACGAGCCGCGAACGGAGCCGTGTTGGCGGCAACGGGCGTACAGATCGCGGGCGTGCTCGACGACCTGTACGGCGGCGCCACGAAGGCGGACCTCGGGCCGACCTTCGACAAGGGACGCCCGACGCTCTCCGTCTGGGCGCCCACCGCGCAGGACGTGAAGCTGGAGATCGGCGACAGGGGAGCGTCCGCCAAGACCGTGCCGATGAAGCGGGACGACGCCACCGGCGTCTGGTCCGTGTCCGGCCCCAAGTCCTGGCAGAACAAGGCCTATCGGTACGTAGTGAAGGTGTGGGCGCCCAGCGTCCGCGAGGTTGTCACCAACAAGGTCACCGACCCCTACTCGGTCGCCCTCACCGCGAACTCAGAGCGCAGTCTCGTCGTCGACCTGGGCGCCAAGTCCCTTGCCCCGAGCGGCTGGTCGGGCCTGCGCAAGCCCAAGGCCGTCCCGCTGAAGGACGCGCAGATCCAGGAGCTGCACATCCGGGACTTCTCCGTCGACGACAAGACGGTCCCGGCGAAGGACAAGGGCACCTACCTCGCCTTCACCGACAAGGACAGCGCGGGCTCCAAGCACCTCAAGAAGCTGGCGAAGTCCGGGACTTCGTACGTCCATCTCCTGCCCGCCTTCGACATCGCCACCATCCCGGAGAAGAAGGCGGACCAGGCGACGACCGCCTGCGACCTCCCCTCCTACGCCGCCGACTCCGAGAAGCAGCAGGAGTGCGTGGCGAAGGTCGCCGCGAAGGACGCGTACAACTGGGGCTACGACCCGTACCACTACACGGTGCCGGAGGGCTCGTACGCCACCGATCCCGACGGGACGGACCGCACGGTCGAGTTCCGGAAGATGGTCAAGTCGCTGAACGAGGACGGTCTGCGGGTCGTCATGGACGTGGTCTACAACCACACCACCGCCAGCGGTCAGGCCGGCACGAGCGTGCTCGACAAGGTGGTCCCCGGCTACTACCAGCGGCTCCTCGCCGACGGCAGCGTCGCCACCTCCACCTGCTGCGCCAACACGGCGCCCGAGAACGCCATGATGGGCAAGCTGGTGGTCGACTCGATCGTCACCTGGGCCAAGGAGTACAAGGTCGACGGCTTCCGCTTCGACCTGATGGGCCACCACCCGAAGGCCAACATCCTGGCGGTCAGGAAGGCCCTCGACGCACTCACCCTCGCGAAGGACGGCGTCGACGGGAAGAAGATCATCCTCTACGGGGAGGGCTGGAACTTCGGCGAGATCGCGGACGACGCCCGTTTCGTCCAGGCCACCCAGAAGAACATGGCCGGAACCGGCATTGCCACCTTCTCCGACCGGGCCCGTGACGCCGTGCGCGGCGGCGGCCCGTTCGACGAGGACCCGGGCGTCCAGGGCTTCGCCTCCGGCCTCTACACCGACCCCAACTCATCGGACGGCAACGGCACTTCGGCCGAGCAGAAGGCCCGCCTCCTGCACTACCAGGACCTGATCAAGGTGGGGCTCTCCGGCAACCTCGCCAAGTACACCTTCACCGACACCGCAGGCAAGGAGGTCAAGGGCTCCGAGATCGACTACAACGGGGCGCCCGCCGGATACGCGGACGCGCCAGGGGACGCCCTCGCGTACGTGGACGCGCACGACAACGAGTCGCTGTTCGACGCGCTCGCGTTCAAGCTGCCCAAGGGCACCTCGGCCGCAGACCGGGCCCGGATGCAGGTCCTCGCGATGGCCACGGCCTCGCTCTCACAGGGCCCGGCACTGTCCCAGGCGGGCTCCGACCTGCTGCGTTCCAAGTCGCTCGACCGCAACTCGTACGACAGCGGAGACTGGTTCAACGCGATCCGCTGGGACTGCCGGGACGGCAACGGCTTCGGGCGCGGTCTGCCGATGGCCGCCGACAACGAGTCCAAGTGGTCTTACGCCAAGCCCCTGTTGACGTCCGCCGGCCTCAAGGTGGGCTGCCCGCAGATCGAGGGCGCCTCCGCCGCGTACCAGGACCTGCTGAGGATCCGTACGAGCGAGAGCGTCTTCGGGCTCGGCACCACCGAGCAGGTGCAGTCGAAACTGTCCTTCCCGCTGTCCGGCAAGGACGAGACACCCGGGGTGATCACCATGGAACTCGGCGATCTCGTCGTGGTGTTCAACGCGACCCCCGAGAAGCAGGAGCAGCGGATCGCCTCCCTGGCCGGGACGGCGTACACCCTGCACCCGGTGCAGCGGACGGGCGCGGACTCCACCGTCAAGTCCTCTTCGTACGATCCGGAATCGGGCAGTTTCGCCGTTCCGGGGCGGAGCGTGGCCGTATTCACCCGGACCGCCTGACAAGGCATTAATTTGGTGGGGCGGAACCCCAACCCTGTTCCGCCCCACCACCGTGCCTCGGGGGCCGCGCAGATGGACGGCAACGCCAACAGGACACGCACGACCGTGCTGATCGTCGACGACGTGCCGGCCAGCCGCTACGCCATAGGGGCGGTGCTCCGCCGGGCCGGTCACCGTGTCGTGCCCGTCGCCACCGCCGACGAGGCGCTCGCCGAACTCGACGTACGGCTGCGCGCGGGATCCCTGCCCGACGTGGCCCTCATCGACGTCGGCCTGCCGGACATGAGCGGCTTCGAACTGTGCCGCCGGCTCAAGGCGCAGCCGCCCATGTCCACGCTGCCCATCGTCCACTTCTCCGCCGCGGCCGTGGCACCCGCCGACCGCTGCGAGGGCCTGGACACGGGCGCCGAGGCGTATCTGACGGTGCCCGCCGAACCCGAGGAGATCCAGGCCGTCGTACGGGCCGCGGTGCGCGCCGCCCGGATGCGGTTCGGCGCCGAGACGCTCGTACGCCGGCTGACCCTGCTGTCCGGGATCATCGTCACCGTCCAGGGCGCGCGCAACCTCACCGAACTCGCCGACGCGTCCGCCGAGGGCGCCGCCCGGCTCACCGGCGGCCCGGCCGTCGTCTTCGTCCTCGGCCCGGACGGCGAGCTGTACTACAGCACCTCCAAGGGCCGCAGCGCCTTCGCCGTGCCGGACAGCCACGCGCAGGAGGCCGTCGTCCGGCTGATCAACCAGATCAGCAAGGGGCGCACCGGGGTGTTCCGTACCGTCGTGCCCGCGCACATGTGGCCCATGGGCTTCTTCCGGCCCGGCGCCCGGGACGACGCCCGCCTCGTGCTCACCCTGACCCAGGACGGCAGGGCACCGGTGTGCTTCGCGACGCTCCTGCGCGTGCCCCGGGTCGGCGAACCCGACGACGCGGAGCTCGTCGGCCGCCTCGCCCAGGCCACCGCGCTCGCCGCCGAACCCCTGCTCATGTACCAGGTCGAGCGCCATGTCGCGCTCACGCTCCAGCACAGCTTCCTGCCCCAGCCGCACCGGCTGCCCGACCTGCCCGGCGTCGACGTCGTGGTGCGCTATGTGCCCGCGTCCCGGCAGACCGAGATCGGCGGCGACTTCTACGCCGCACTGCGCACCGACGACGGGGTGCTCACCGCGGTCGGGGACGTCGTCGGGCACTCGCTGGAGGCGGCCACCGTCATGGTCGAGATGCGTCATGCCCTGCGCGCCCACTGCGTCGAGGAATCCGATCCCGCGGTGCTCGCCGACCGGCTCGACCGCATGCTGCAGCGCTACCACCCCGAGGTCACGGCCACCGTCTGCCTGGTCCACGTCGACCCGGCCACCGGGCGCACCCGGATCGCCAACGCGGGCCACATCCCGCCGCTGATCGTCCGCGACTCGGGCAACGCGGAGTACGCCAAGGCCGCCGGACCGCTGCTCGGCCTCGGCCTCGGATTGCCGCGGCAGCCGCCCGTCGAGCTGTTCCTCGACCCAACGGACCGGCTCCTCATGGTCACCGACGGTCTCATCGAGACCCGTGGCATCGACCTGGCGGTGTCCATGGAGGAGCTCCGCACGGCCGCGGCCGAGGCGCCGCCCGGGGTGTCCGCCCTGTGCGACACCCTTCTGGAGCGGTTCGGCGGGGCCCCGGACGACGACATCGCGATGCTTGCCCTCCGGTTAGGGTGAGCCTGTCGACCTCGAACAGGAGTGCCCGTGCCGCAGATCACCGTTGACTACTCGACGTCCCTCTCCGACGCGTTCGACCGGCAGGGGTTCGCTGTCGCGCTGCACGCAGTGGTGGTGGAGACGGCTGCCGCGAAGATCGAGGCGTGCAAGACGCGGTTCCGGCCCGCGGAGGATGTTGTCGTGGGGGCGGAGACGGCCGGGCATGGGCTCGTCCATGTCACGCTCGCGCTGCTGGCCGGGCGGTCCGACGAGACGAAGCTCCTGTTGACCGAGCGGACGCTTGAGGTTCTGCGGGCGCATGTGAAGCCGGTTGACGGTGTGGCGTTGCATGCGTCCGCTGAGGTGCGGGACCTCGATGCGTCTTACCAGAAGTTCGTGGACTGACGTCCGGCCGGTTCGTTTGTGCCTGCGGGGCGGTGGGGGCTTGTCGCGCAGTTCCCCGAGACCCTGAGGGGCGCGCCCCTGAAGGGGCGCCGCCCCCGCCTACGACGCCAGTGACACCAAGCGGCCTATCAAGTCCGTGAACGGGCCCTCTGCCGGTTCGTTCGCGAGCATGTGGCGTAGGAGGTCGGCCATTTCGGGGTCGTAGGCGGCGCTGACGGCGGCGAGGGCCGCGAAGTCGTGGACGAGTTGGGCCTCCAGCTCGGCGCGGGGGATCCGGCGGCCGTCCAGCCAGATGAGGGCGGTCGACTCGGCCAGGGAGATCCAGGAGCGGACGACCAGTTCGAGACGGGCGGGCGGCCGCTCGATCTGCAGATGCGCCAGAATCTGGAGATACGCGGCCTGCCGTACGCCGTCGATGAGGGCGTTCGTGTTGGTCGAGCCGACCGAGGGGCCGCCGCGCATCAGGGCGGAGAAGCCGGGCCCGTGCTGGTCGACGAAGTCGAAGTACCGTCGCATGACCCGCAGCAGCCGCGCGCCCAGCGGGCCTTCCTGAGGTTCGATGAAACGTTCCGCCAGATCGTCCGAGGCGCGCTTCAACGCGGCTTCGTACAGGCTGAGTTTGCCGGGGAAGTAGTGGTAGACCAGCGGGCGCGAGATGCCTGCGGCGGCCGCTATCTCGTCGATGGAGACGTCGTCGGGCGAGCGTCGGCTGAACAGGTCGAGGGCGACGCCGATCAACTGCTGCCGCCGCTCCTCGACACCCATCCTGCGGCGTACCCCGGTAGTCATGCGAACACCTTACCGATCGGATCCGGCCGCGAACGGGCCGGAGCCGCCCAGGTGTTCACCCCCGTCACCGCAGGCCGCCGATCGACCTCCCGTCGGCCAGGGTCCCCTTCAGGCCTGCCTGCGCGCCCTGTTCGGCCCGTACGGCAAGAAGATTGCCCTCGGTGGATCCGTCGACCCCACCCGTCGCGCGGATCGACTCGGTGTCCTTGCTTCCGGCGGCGAGCAGATACCAGTCACCCGTACCGGACTTCCACAGCACGCCCGCCAGGACGTGGGAGTCCTTCGCGCCGCAGGCGGCCACGTTCTCAGCCTTCGCCACGACCGCGCCGTACGGCTGGCGCTGGGCGTGGAACTGGGCCAGCACCCGAGTCCCGCCGCCGCGCCAGGTGTCCGCGCGGGTGCACAGCCAGTTCGCGGTGCCGCCGGCATCGGGCAGCGGCTGCCGGGCGTACTGCCAGGCGTTCACCGCGCGTACGCCCTGGCCGCGGACGGACGCCAGGGAACAGGCGAGCGGGGCCCAGGTCGCCGCCGACGCCTCGCGGGGCTCCCCGGGGCGGCCCGAGGTGAGACGGGCCGGGGTCAGCTCACCGAGGTCGGTCGTCAGCCGCGTGCCCGAACGGTCCGTGAGCTCCAGCGCGTTCCACGAGCGGCACTCGCCGGTCTGCAGAGCGGGGCTGGCGAACGGCTCGGTCACCCCGTCCGCCGACCGGCCGAGACGCGTCCCGCCGGAGGCCCCGGAGGAGTCGGAAGTGCCTGATGCGCCGGCCGCCGACTTCAGCAGGTCGCGCACCACGGCCGTACGTACCCACGGTGCCGTCAGATAGCGGACGTTGCCGTCGGCGCGGCCGAGGACCACCGCGTTCGCCTCGGCACCCGTGGCGCCGTCGACCCGGGCGAAGTCCAGGGCGGCGCCCTGCGTGCCGTCCTTCGCCTCGGCGTAGCGCGCGATGCGCAGTCCGTCGTAGAGCAGCACGACCCGGCTCTGGTCGACCTCGCCCGCGTACAGCAGCTGGGGCGGTCCCGGCGGGGCGCCCGCCGGGGTACCGGGGGTGGCCGAGACCTGCACGGACTCGCCGGGGCGCGCCCAGACGGCGAGCGCGCGGCGCAGCAGAGCCTTGTCGCCGGTGAGGGTGCCTCGCGCGGGCCACACGGAGAAGTCGGTGCGCGTGGACGTCTGCCACGCGGCGGCCGGGACGAGCGTCAGCTTGCCGGGATCCAGGGCGGCCTGGGCCGAGGGGTTCTGCGCGTACGAGGGGGCGGCCGCGCCGTCCGGGCCCCAGCCGTCGCCGGGCAGCCCGAGCAGCGCCCCGCACACCGCGATGACAGGGCTCACGTCAGGCGCCGCCGGGATGCTCGGCGGTGGCGGTGGCGG